>CALCUU010000037.1 GCA_937906915.1 uncultured Phascolarctobacterium sp.
GAGCAGAATCCCTCACTTCTACACCCCCTTCTACGTTTACAAATACGCAACAGGCTACAGCGCAGCAACTGCCTTTGCCGCAAGCATCTTGAAGGGCGAAGAAGGCGCAGTTGAAAAATACTTGGGCTTCCTCCACGCAGGTGGCAGTGACTACTCCCTTAACATTCTTAAAAATGCAGGCGTAGATTTGAACACTCCCCAACCTGTAACCGTAACCTTACAAAAATTTGCAGAAAAGGTTCGCGAACTGAAACAACTCTTAGGAAAATAAGCAAAGGGTTCTCTCAATCGAGAGAACCCTTAATTTTATTTCAAGTATTCCACTACCGCTGCTTCCATGGTATCCGCAGGGATAACATCACTGTGGAGAATGGGTGCAGTTTCCAGCGCCAACATTCTTTCCGGAATGGGAGCGTTAGTTTTTTCATTTAATTTACGGAGCAATGCAAAAGGATCATCTTCATTTTGCACTTTATCTTCCAAAGCCTCAAGAACGCTGTCACAGAATTTATAGGGGCTAGCAGTAGAAAGCACAATGGTAAAGGTATCATCGCTGGTTAAGAAGCGATATTTTTCCAATGCTCTCCACGCAACCGCGGTGTGAGTATCCATCAAGTAATTGTAGTCGCTGTAAACACGAGCGATTGCTTCCTTGGTTTCTACTTCGTCAACCCACGCACCGAAGAATTCACTTTGAATAGTCTTCAAATACTCAGCTTCAATTTTGTAGCTGCCTTCGCTGTTAAGTTTTTCCATCATGCCAGCAACCTTCTCTGCATTTTCAAAGGTAATTGCATACAGCAAACGCTCCAAATTGCTGGAAACCAGAATATCCATGGACGGAGAAACGGTTTTGAAAAACTCACGACGCTTATCATACACGCCACTGTTAATAAAATCAGTAAGCACATTATTACTATTGGAAGCACACAGCAAGCGTTCCACAGGCAAGCCCATCAGCTTAGCATAGTAGCCTGCCAAAATATTACCAAAGTTACCGGTAGGTACTACGAAGTTAATGGGGTCTCCCATCTTAATGCTCTTAGCCTTAACAGCATCAACATAAGCACTAAAATAATAAACGATTTGCGGAACAAGACGTCCCCAGTTAATGGAGTTGGCAGAAGAGAAAGCGTAGCCTTTTTCTTCCAGCTCTGTAGCCAGTTTTTCGTTACCAAAGATTTCTTTCACGCCACGTTGAGCATCGTCAAAATTACCTTCAATGCCAAAAACCTTAACGTTCTCGCCCATTTGAGTAATCATTTGACGTTTTTGAATGTCACTTACGCCCTCGCTAGGATAGAAGACGATGATTTCAGTGCCTTCCACATCAGCAAAGCCTTCAAGGGCAGCCTTACCGGTGTCGCCGGAGGTAGCAACTAAAATTACAACCTTATGTTTTTCACCAGTCTTAGCAATGGCTTTAGTAAGCACGTGAGGCAAAAGTTGCAGCGCCATATCCTTAAATGCAGAGGTAGGACCATGCCACAGCTCCAGTACAGAGGTGTTAGCATTTACTTTTACCAAGGGAGCAGGCTCACCACCAAATTTTTCGGGAGCATAAGCGCTCTCTACACACTCACGCAGTTCATCTTCGCTAAAATCAGTTAAGAATTGCAAAAGAATATCTACCGCACGTTCAGTATAAGGCTTCTTTTCCATGGCTTTAATATCGCCCAAGCGAATTTGCGGAAAACGTTTGGGAACGAAGAGACCGCCGTCACCTGCCAAGCCACGAGTAATTGCGTGGGAAGCGCTAACTAGGTCAGTTTTTCCTCTGGTACTTACGTATAACATAAAAGTTCAACCTACTTTCTTAGAAAATCGTTATAAGCACTATCTTCCTGCGTCATTACTTCGATTGCTTGCTAGACGTACCTCAAGTACGCCTTCGCTTCACAATCTCGCAATTACTTGTTATCTAGCACTTCTAACGATTTTGCATAATTCTATTTTTAATGAAATAAATTTCTACACTATTAAAAAGATAATACCACATTTACGCCAACGCGACAACTCTCACTCAAAAATGAGGGGTGCCACCGTTGCCTTGGTCGCACGTACCAAATCATCCGGAGCAAGCACCAGCTGCATACCACGTTGTCCAGCACTCACTGCCATCTCATCCCACAGCACGCAGGTTTCGTCGATGAACACAGGGTAATTCTTCTTGGCACCAAGGGAAGTACAGCCACCGCGAATATATCCGGTCAAAGGCAGAACCTCTTTTAATGGAACAAGCTCTGTACGTTTATTACCACTTACCTTGGCAAGAGCCTTTAAGTCCAGCTCACCGTTACCGGGAATAACTGCGAAGATTACCCCCGTCTTATCGCCACGGATAACCAAGGTCTTGAACACCTGCTCTGCAGGCATACCAACGGAATTGGCAACGTGAACTGCATCCAAATGCTCCTCGTCAACCTCATATTCCATAATGCGATAAGCGATATTCATATCATCTAAAATGCGAGCAGCATTAGTTTTTTTGTTATGTTTCAAGGCAAAAACCTCCTCCAAAGTGGCACAAACAAATCTTATTTGCTATAATATCATCAGATATGTTTAATTGCAACTAACGAGGTGTGCAAGTGTTTGTAAAAATAATTTGTGGGCAAATGGAGGTAATCCCCGGTCGCCCCGATGAAAACTATAAAAAAATATTAGAAATAATTTCCACTGCTAAAGAAAAGCAGGCGGATATTTTGCTTTTGCCGGAAATGTGCATCCCCGGTTACTTGATTGGTGACCTGTGGGAACAACAAACCTTCCTTGATGATTGCCAATACTATGCTGAAAAAATTGTAGAAGCCTCTCAAGGCATCTGCATTATGTTTGGCAACGTTGCCTTTGAAAAGGACAAGCTCAACGAAGACGGACGCTTGCGTAAATACAACGCTGCCTTCGCCTGCCAAGACGGTCAAATCATTGGCGGTTATATGGGTCGCAATTTTGTTATTAAGAACTCCCTGCCTAACTATCGTGAATTTGACGACTATCGCTACTTCTACAGCCTGCAAAAGCTTTGTGCAGAAGAAGACGCTGTGGTACGTGAGGCACTGAAACCCTTAGAGATTACCATCAAAGGTGAAACCATTAAGGTAGGCTTGATGATTTGCGAAGACGGTTGGACAGAAAACTATCACCTGAACGTGCCCCAAACCTTGGCAGATAACGGTGCGGAAATTCTCTTTAACCTGTCCTGCTCCCCCTACAGCTTAGGCAAAAACAAGAAACGCAACAAGCTCTTTAGCGCACAAGCTAAGGAAGCAGGCGTGCCTCTTGTGTACTGCAACAACGTAGGCATCCAAAACAATGGCAAGAACATCTTTACCTACGACGGCTTTTCCACTGCTTACAATGCGGATGGCACTTTAAGTACCTCTGCAGAAATGTATGAAGACACTATTTTAGAATGCACTTGGGATACGGAATCTGGTTGCTTCGTTAGCGAAGGCAGTATTGCCACCCTGCCCCAAGAGCCTGAATCAATTTATAAATCCCTGCGCTACGGCACAGAGAAATTTTTACATCAATGTGGCATCAAAAAGATGACAATTGGTTTAAGTGGAGGCATTGATTCTGCCATTACTGCTGCTATGTATGTAGATATTCTGGGCGCAGAAAACGTACTTCTCATTAACCTGCCCTCTGTTTATAATTCAGAGACCACTAAAAATATCGCCTATAACCTTGCGAAAAACTTAGGTGCTAATTACGCAGTCATACCTATCAGT
>CALCUU010000038.1 GCA_937906915.1 uncultured Phascolarctobacterium sp.
TCGAAAGATAGCGAGCGTTTTTATGTATGCAAGGCAAAATCGTTATAAGTGCTATTAGGCAAGGAACAGCGAAATTTATGAAGCGATGGCGTACTGGTGGTACGTCGAGCAAGTAAATGAGCTGTGACACAGCATAATGGTGCTTATAACGATTTTACAGTAATCACCACTAACTCAGGTGCCAGTTCAGTTCTCACTGGCGGGCCCCAGAAGCCGTAGCCATTGCTGGTAATTGCTGTCATTTTGCCAAACTCTTTACGTCCGTAGTCAAGCTTGTACATTTTCTTGGTAATCAAGCGATTGGGGAAGAGTTGTCCCGTATGGGTATGCCCCGCAACGTACAGGTCGTAGCCTGCGGCACTGGCAGGTTCTATCTTACGAGGCTGGTGATCAATCAAAATGCTGTAGTAATCTTCGTTGTCAGAGGCAAGCTTTTCCAAGGTAACATTGCTTCTGTTACGGCTAAAGTCGTTCAAACCGCTAATCTTCAGCTTGCCATCTACAATAATGCTTGCGTCACGCAGCACTTTGATGTTGTTAGCTTCCAGCATACCTTGCCACACCAAGGGCTTGTCCAAATAATCATGGTTGCCGTAAGCAGCGTACACTCCAAGTTTAGCATTAAGCTTTGCCAATTGGGAGAGGGAGTCCTGCTCAACAACATAACTAATCTTTTCGTCCAAAATATCGCCTGCCATAAGGACAAGGTCAGGATTTTGGGCGTTTATTTTTTTAACAAGGTCTTGGGCGTAAGCGTTGCCTAAGATTCTACCAAGGTGTATGTCGCTGACGAGGACAATCTTGTAGCTACTATTAGGCGGTAATTTTGAAGTAACAATTTCTTCCGTGCGCACTACAGGGTTAAAGGCGCGGAAGGTTCCCCAAGCTACCAAGCTTACCACGAGGAGCAGACCTGCGCAGGCAATTTTAAAATTAGGCAGGCTAAAGGAGAATATTTTACTGCCAAGCCACAGCAGGGTGTGGAGGAGTGCCAACATCAGTGAGTAATACATGAAGGCAATCCATAATCCGCTTAGCCAAGAAGAAGCCTTCAAGATAAAGAGGGGAGCAGTCTCCGGCAAAAGGCGGGAGCCTACGGCGTTAACTGCCAGCGCTAAGTAGACGAAGAAAAAGCTCCAAGTTTTAGCGAAGGCAAAGTTTTGCCTGTAGTAAATGTATGTAATTGAAGTTAGTAGAATGTCAATGACAATGAAAAAATAAATGAATTTCATA
>CALCUU010000039.1 GCA_937906915.1 uncultured Phascolarctobacterium sp.
AAAACCTATCGCGTACGTGTTGCCATTGAAGATATGCCTGCAGAAGCAAAGCTTGGCATGACGGCGAAGGTTACCTTTAATAACGGTAAGGCAGAGCACTTCCTGCTCCCTGCCACCGCCATCTACCAAACTGATAAGCAAGCCAAGGTATGGTTAGTTAAAGATAACAAGGCTAACCTTGCTGATATTTCCATTGCAGGCTACAGTGATAACAACGTAATCGTTGCCAATGGCTTAAAGGCTGGCGACGTAGTTGTCACCGCCGGCATTAACAAGCTTGTTCCTGACCAATCCGTACGCTTAATGGAAAGCGGTGAGTCCAAATGAGGAATAGCAACTGGGCTGAATGGTCCATTAAACATAAACAGCTAGTCTATTTCTTCGCAGTCCTCGTCCTTGTAATGGGTATCTTCTCCTTCCGCAACCTTGGTCGTAGCGAAGACCCCAGCTTCACCGTTAAGCAAATGGTAATTTCGGCAGCGTGGCCCGGAGCCAGCGCCAAACAGGTAGAGATGCACCTGACTGACGAAATCGAAAAGCAAGTGCAAACCCTGCCCAACCTTGATAAAATTACCAGCTACTCCCGTCCCGGAGTTGCCGTTATCACCGCTTACCTTAAAGATGAAGTAAAGAGTGACAAGGTACGCCAGCACTGGCTGGAATTGCGTAACCTTGTGAACGATATTAAAGGCGATTTACCTGAGGGCGTAGTAGGACCCTTCTACAACGACCGCTTCGACGACGTTTACGGCAACATCTACGCACTGACAGGCGAAAGCTTCTCCTACGAAGAAAAGCGCCAGATTGCAGAAAAGATTAAGCTTCGCTTCTACTCCATTCCCGATGTGAAGAAGGTTGAACTGGTTGGCGAGCAGCCGGAAAAAATCTTCGTGCAGATGGATACGGATAAGCTTGCCCAGCTTGGTTTAGACATTAACAGTCTTGCCAGCATGATTAAGGCGCAAACTGCAGTTAGCCCTTCCGGTATGCTGGAAACTGAAACCAACAACGCTTACCTGCGTATAACAGGCTCACCTGACAGCATCGAGAACATTCGCTCCATTCCCATTAACGGTAATGGCAAGGTCTTCCGCTTGGGAGATATAGCAGAAGTAACTCGCGGCTACGCAGACCCGCCTGAATATAAAATGTACTTCAACGGCGAACCAGCTGTTGGTATTGCCCTTTCCATGGCTGACGGTGGCAATAACATTCGCTTAGGCGAGAACCTGGCTCACGAAATTGAAAAGATTAAAAAGAATTTACCCTTAGGCTTAGAGCTTGGACAAGTTGCCAACCAACCTGAGGTTGTTAAAAAATCCATTGACGAATTTACTGAAAGCCTTTATGAAGCAATCTTCATCGTACTTGCCATCAGTCTTTTTACTTTAGGCAGACGTTGTGGCTACATAATTTCTGTTTGTATCCCCCTCATTTTATTGGGAACCTTCTGCTTTATGTACGCTATGAACATTGACCTGCACAAAATTTCCCTTGGTGCCTTAATTGTTTCCTTGGGTATGCTGGTTGACGATGCCATTGTAGTAGTAGAGCTAATGGAAGTTAAAATGTCCGAAGGTTGGGAGCGTACCAAAGCAGCTTCCTACGCCTTTAAGACTTGTGCATGGCCTTTGCTTACAGGCACGGTCATTACCTGCCTTGGCTTTATGCCCATTGCCTTTTCAGATTCCAGCTCTTCGGAATTTTGTTATACCCTTTTCCCCGTAATGACCATAACCTTGATGATGTCTTGGCTTGTATCCGCAACCTTGGCTCCTGTTTTGGGTTATGAATTGTTACGCCCCACAGTTATAAAGGAAGAAAGCTACGACACTCCCTTCTACAAGAAGTTCCGTAGCCTGCTTACCTTCTCCTTAACCCATCGAGCCTTAGTTTTAGGCGTTACCTTTATTTTATTTGTTGTTTCCATTTTTATGATGCGCTTCATCAGGCAGGAATTCTTCCCTGCTTCTGTGCGTCCCGACCTTTTGGTTGAGCTTAACCTTCCCGAAGGCAGCTCCATAAAAACTACGGATGCCGCTGCCCAAAAGCTTACCAAGCTAATCTTGGGCGACGAAGATTTAGACAGAGTTTCTACCTACGTTGGCAAGAGCGCTCCCCGCTTCGTACTTGTTATGGATCCGGTACAGCCTCGTGACAACTACGCACAGTTAGTTGTTGTAGCTAAGGACATTGAAGGACGTAAGCGCTTAGAAAAGAAAATTGCTCAGCTGACCCAAGAGCATTTGCCGGAAGTTATCTCTATCTCCCGCAGTATTCCTCTTGGTCCCCCTGCTCCCTACCCCGTAATGCTTAGGGTAAAAGGTGCAGACGCAGAGCAAGTTAAAATTTACGCTCAAAAAGTGCGTGACGTGATGACTGCTAACCCCAGCATCACCCAAACCCGCTACGATTGGATGGAACAATCCAACGCAGTACAGGTTACCATTGATAACGACAAGCTTTTGCAAATGGGCATCACCCGTCAAAGCGTTGCCATTGCCTTGCAGGCACAGGTTAGCGGTTACACTATCGCCAGCTATTTAGAAGGCGACCAAGATATTGACATCGTGTTCCGCTTGGAACCTAACCAACGTGCGACCATCACCCAGCTGGAAACTGTTTCCATCCCAACTTCGAGAGGGGCAGTGCCCTTGGCACAGGTAGCACGCATTGGTTACGTTAGCGAAGATAATATGATTTGGCGTCGCAATTTGCAGCCTACCATTACCGTTTGCGGTAGCATCGTCGAAGGCGTAACAGGCAACGACGTTACCAAAGAAGTTTATAACCAGCTAAAAGACGTGCGTGAAAATCTTCCCGGTGACCTTACCATTGAAGTTGGCGGTAGCCTTGAAGATAGCAGAAAAACTTTGAACTATCTACTAAAACCCGTACCGGTGATGATTATTTTGATGACCATACTCCTGATGCTGGAACTGCAGGATGTACGAAAGTTATTTATCATCTTCTGCACTGTTCCCCTTGGCATCATTGGTGTTGTGTGGGGCTTGCTCCTCTTCAACTCCACCATGGGTATTATGGCAGAACTTGGCGTACTTGCGCTGGCAGGTATCATCATCCGCAACAGCGTGGTGCTTATTGACCAAATCAAACAGCATCTTGAAACTGGTATGGCTCCCATCGAAGCTATTAAAGAATCTGCTATTGTCCGCTTCCGTCCCATTATGTTGGCGGCGTTCACTACGGTACTTGGTCTTGTCCCCTTGTTCTTTAGTGACTTCTGGAACTCTATGGCGGTTACCATCGCAGCAGGCTTAACTGGTGCAACCCTGTTGACCTTGGTTATTTTACCTGTTCTCTACGCGATTATTTTTAAAGTTAAAAACTAAAGCTGAAAGTGTGTTATAATATCCTTACGATTTGTAACACACTTTTCTTTTAGAGGTGACGATTTATAATGAAAAGATATCATGGCAAAGTAAACGTTCTGCATTTAATAGATGGCGCTAAGCAAGCAGAAGGCTTGACCGTCATCATTGACGTATTCAGAGCCTTTTCCTTAGAAAATTATTTGTACGATATGGGTGTTGAACTGATTCGCCCCATTGGCTCCGTAGAAGAAGCCTTTAAATTAAAGGAGACCACTCCCAACAGCCTGCTCTTTGGTGAACGTAATGGTATTAAGGTAGAAGGCTTCGATTTTGGCAACTCCCCCTCTTCCGTTAACGCAGACATCGTAAAAGGCAAAACCATTTTGCACACCACCAGTGCAGGCACCCAAGGCGTTGTCAATGCTAAGAACGCTACCAGAATTTTAGCAGGCAGCTTGGTAAATGCCAGAGCCATTGCGGAATACATCATCGAAACTCAACCGGAAGTTGTTTCCTTAGTATGCATGGGTTGGAACGCAGAAGAACTTGCTGCAGAAGACGAACTGTGCGCTGAATACATCAAGAGTATTTTGGACGGTGAAGACCTTCCCAATATGGACGAGCGCGTTGCAGATTTACAATTCCACGGTGGTGAACACTTCTTTAACCCCGATACCCAAGAAGTTTTCCCCGAACCTGACTTCTGGATGTGCATTAAGTACGACCGCTTCCCCTACATTTTAGAAATCTATAAAGACGAAATTGGGTATGTAACTAAACGTATCAAATAAAATAAAAAGCTCCCGTAAGGGAGCTTTTATTAGTTAGATTTGAAAAACGCGTCAGAAGTGCCAGATAGCTAGGCGGAATAAAATTGTGCCGCGAAGGCGTACTGTGCGTACGTCGAGCAAGCAATTTTGTGACAACAACGCTAGGCGGTGCTTATCACGCGTTTCTACATGCGCTCTTTTAACAAATCAGCCGCAGCACACAACGCCACAATCATAGCACTAGGTCTAGGAGGACAACCGGGCACTGCAATATCTACAGGCACAACGTCAGCAACCTTGCCTACGATCGCATAGGTGCTTCCGTAGGTTTCGCCACCTGCTGCGCAAGCACCGCACGCCATTACAAGGCGAGGCTCCGGCATTGCTTCGTAGGTCATACGCAATGCTTGTTCCAAGTTGCGAGACACTACACCCGTTACCATAATCATATCTGCGTGACGGGGAGAAGCAACAAAGGCAATACCATAGCGATGTAAATCGTAAATAGGATTGCTCAAGGCGCACATTTCAAAATCGCAGGCGTTGCAGCTGCCTGCATCAACGTGACGCACGTGCAAGGAGCGACCAAGCTTTGCAGTAACAGCTTCTTTAACTTCTGCTTGCGCTTCGGTCAAAATTTCTGCCAGAACTTCCTTGTTGCTGTGTTGCAGCACCTTTTCAGCACAAGCTTCTACACAACGACCGCAGAAGATACATTTTTTATAATCAATTTCAGGCTTACCATCAACGAGGGTAATGGCGTTTACAGGGCAAGCATCTACGCAGGCACCACAGCAGGTATAGTTTTTACCGTGCATGCAGTTAATTTGACCACGCATACGTTTATCGCCTGTAGTCTTAACGCTTTCAGTTACTATTTTTTTCGCCAAAATGGCTTCAATAATCTTTAACACAATAGTTCCCCCTATCGGTCAAGGCAAGCATAGCATAATTCAAAGCTTTTGTTAATGAGCGGGAAGTCAGGAATAATGTCGCCTTGTACGGCTACGGTCAAGGCAGGCCAGTTGGGATAAGAAGCAGAGCGCACAAAAAGTCTATCAATGCGACCTTCTTCGTCCAACATTAACCAGTGAACATTATCACCACGAGCAGATTCGCTAATGCCCCAGCTACCTTCCAAGGTACGCAGGGCGCCCAGCTCTACTTTAATTTCGGTGCTGTTGTCGTAGCGCAGTGCGGTAATTACTTGGCGTACAATTTTAAGGCTTTCCCTTACTTCGCCAATGCGCACCTTAATACGTGCTTCAACGTCACCGGAAGTTTCAGTTACAACATTAAAATCAAATTCATCGTAAATGCCAAAGCCCATATCCTTACGGCTGTCACGGTCAAGACCGCTGGCACGTGCACCTACGCCAACCATGGCAAGGTCAAAGGCAGTACGCTCTTTAATGATACCGGTTGTACGCACGCGGTTGATGAAATTGTTTTGTTCCCACATGATGTGTTCAATAGTGGTATATTCTTTTTCTACTTCACGCAGAACGTCAGTAATTTCTTCTAAGATTTGTTCATTTACATCGTAGCACACACCGCCGGGCACAATCAAGCCACGGAGGAAGCGGTTGCCAGCCAGCACTTCGTCCAGTTGCATAAGGTATTCCTTTAAACGGGAACCCATGCTAATTACAGGAGAAAAGCCTACGCCAGCGCACACGTTACCGGTATCGCCTACGTGATTATAAAGGCGTTCCAGCTCTGCCGCCAAGGTGCGGATAAGCCAAGCACGTCTAGGAACCTCAACATCAGAAAGCTTTTCCACCGCCTGACAGAAGCTCAAAGTATTAGCAACGGTGCACGCACCACAAATGCGTTCTACCATGTGCAATGCTTCCATGGGAGTTTTGCCTTCCACAGCCTTTTCAATACCACGATGGGTAAAGAACAGCTTAGCATCTAATTGGAGCATTGCCTCACCCGCTTGGCTAAAACGGAAGTGACCGGGCTCGATGATGCCTGCGTGAATGGGTCCAACAGGCACTTCGTAAAGGCCTTCGCCGTTAGCAGCAATCATTTCGTATTCACGAGTACCACGAGCTTGGAAGTTGGTGTTGAAGCGTTTTCTCAAGGGATGAAATCCTTTAGGGAAGCTTTCGTGAAGCACCAAGGGTCTCAGGTCCGGATGGTTTTCCGGAACGAAGCCAAACATATCGTGAAGCTCACGTTCATACCAAGCTGCCGCAGGAAGCAAGGTTGTAAGGCAAGGATAGTTCAAGGGACCTTCAGCAGGGAACTCTGCCTTAACGGTGTCCAAAGTACGTTTATCTTTATTATAGAACAGGCAATAGATGGCAAGTCCACCGCCACGATGAGTTTCATCTGCGCCGAACATTGCTGCCAAAGGATGCTTGCCACCGTCACTGCAAATATTAGCAGCGCCACGTAAATTTTCAGGTTTTACATGCATCACCATATTAGCCTCCTATTACCTTAACAGCGTTATTCAAAAGAGCATTAAGCCAAGAGATTTGCTCGAAGCCTGCACCAACTACGCAGGTGAGCAGCAAGAGCACTGCCAAAACAGGCACGTCAATCTTGCCCAGCAAATCGCCCAAGGGCTTACGTTTAGGTTTATCACACAGCATGCGCATACCGTGGTACAAAATACCAATGAGCACACCGGTCAACAGTAAAATTAACAAGCCACCTGCTACCCAATGACCTTGCTTGAACATATCGGTCAAGATGTAGAACTTGCTAAAGAACAAGCCCATGGGAGGCAAGCCTAAAATACCCAGCATACCTGCCAGCCAGAAGGTTGCAGTATGGGGAACGTCGCTCATCATACCGTGGATACGCATCATATTACGGGTTTGGTATTCTTGAATGATGGTACCTGCGATATAAAACAGTACGAATTTAATCATAGCGTGGCTGTACATGTGGAGCAGTACTGCCTTCAAAGAGAATGCGGTAAATACGCCAACGCCCGCCATCATGATGCCAATGTTTTCCATGGAGGAGTACGCCAGAATACGTTTAACGTCACGTTGTACAACGACGAAGGGTACTGCCACCGCAACGGTAAGCACTGCGAAGAAAAGCACCATGCTGCCCATAAGCTCTGCGCCAGCAGTGGGAAGCAGGATAACAAGGTTACGCATCATAACGTACAGCGCACAGGTGCACAGCGCACCGGAAAGCATACCACTGGTCAAAGAGGGAGCCTCTGCATAAGCATCAGGCAACCAAGTGTGCATAGGCGCCATACCAATTTTAGTACCGTAACCAATCAAGATGAACATTAACGCCAGCTTGGTCAAAGCAGGGTCCAGCAAAATTGCGTGTCTGTGCAGGTAAAGCCAGCTTAACGCACGGTCACTGCCCAAAGCAGTAATTTGCGCATAGTACAAAATCAAGGTGCCTAAAAGCGCCAAGCAAATACCTACGGTACAAACCATAACGTATTTCCAGGTTGCTTCCAGTGCTTGACGGGTAAATTTAAAGGAAATCAGCAGAGCAGAAATCAAAGTGGTTGCTTCGATTGCTACCCACATCAAGCCAATGTTTTTTACCAAAAGTACGATGAACATAGTCCATACGAAGAGCTGCATCAACGCGAAGTAACGTCCGGTTTGCAGGCGTTCCCCTTTCAGCACACCGCAAATTTCTTCACGGGTCAGGTAGGAACGAGCAGTCCAGCTTGCAGCCAAGTACAAGGTGGTAATAATTAAAAGCATCCATGCGCTTAAAGCATCAATGTAGAAATATTCGCTTTCAAAGGGGTATGCAGGGTTCAGCTTGTACAGAATTGCTGCCACCAGCACACCAACACCGGTCGCAGTCAAGCGATGCAGCCAGTGCAATCTATTGTTATCAAAGTTACCTTTCAGTGCCAATACCGCACACAGAGGCGGAAGACACAAAAGTGCAATAATTAAACTTAACATGTCCTCACCCCTTTAATTTATTCAGTTCGTTGGTATCGGTAGTTTTGAAGGAAATGCGCAAACGGCTAGTCAAAATTACCAAGATAACAACAGCAATCAACACATCAAGGAACACGCCCAATTCGATGATGATGGGCAAGCCTTCGGTCATTACCAGGCCAAACAGGTAGATACCGTTTTCCAAGGTAATGAGGCCAATCATTTGCATGATGGCACGGCTACGCATAACAATCAAAATTAAGCCTGTCATAATCATGAACAAGGAAGACGCCAAAATATCGCGACCTTCAAAACGAGGCAGCAGGCTATCGAATACCATATAGCTTAACGCCAAGGCACAGGCAGCCACCGCAGTAGAATAGTTTACGTTGATGTCGCTTACAATTTCAGTTTCGTCTTGCAGATTACGAACTACCTTTAAAATTGCGTAAGGAATAAAAATAACCTTAACAGCAATGGTCAAAACGCCGGGCAAAAAGGCGTGCAGCCCTCCCCCATGGCTCATGCCAATTACAAGGCAAGCCGCTGCAATAATTGCAGATTGCACACCCAAGCAGTAAACTGCACGGCGCAAATCCATAATGCGAGTTTGCAGGAACACTACAAACATCAGTGCTACTACTATATACTCCACAGCTTACCTCCTTAACGTGCTACAACTGCCAACAGCATCATAATGCCTGCAGCTGCCAAGTAAATGCGCACTTTGAACAAGCGCATTTTATTATTCAGGGTTTCTACCACTGCCACACCTGCTGCGCCAAGAAGCACCTTTGCTACCAAAGGAATGTTCAAGGGCAGGTAAAGCATGGAGAATACCAGCAAAAATACTAAAAGCTTTAATTGGCTAGCCCAATGAATAAGGCTTAACAATCTACCGGAATATTCCAAGGTCATACATTCGTGAACCATGGTCAATTCCAAATGGGTATCAGGGTTATCTACGGGAATACGTCCGTTTTCTGCAAGCAGTACCAAGAAGAAGGCAATGCCGGTCAACACGCCTGCTACGGTTAAATTCACTTCGTTGGGGTTCAAGGTCATACCAGCCAAAGAAGTGCTACCGGTGTGGAGCATATTGGACAAAATACCCAGCATGATTACCGGTTCTACGAAAGCAGCGATGTAAACCTCACGGCTACCACCCATACCGCCAAAGGCAGTTGCCGCATCCATGGAAGAAACTGCCATGAAGAAGCGACCAAGGGCAAAGAGGTATACGAAAACGAAAACGTCACCAAAATTTGCCTTGCCTCCGATAAAATTAGGAAGCATGCTTGCCGCAGCCAAAGTTGTGATGAAATACACGCAAGGCGCCAAGATGAACACAATGCTGGTGTGCGGGGTGAGCATGGTAGGCTTGCGCCACCATTTGTAAATATCAAAGTATTCTTGGAAAATGCTGGAGCCTACACGGTTTTGCATAAAGGCTTTCAGCTTTTTCACAATGCCACATACCATGGGAGCAATAAACAGCAGAATAATAGCCTGACCAAGGCAATATAATAAATTCATGAGCATTTCATTCATCATTTATACATCGCCCCCCAAACTAAAACTACAACCATAGCTACCATAACGTAGCTTACATAAAGTCTTACGCTGCCTTGTTGCAAACGACGCAAGAACGCAGAAGCGCTTACAAAATATTTATTGAACGGTTGATACAGCTTTTCGGAAATCATATCGGGAATTTCCAGCTTGTAGAAAAGCTTGCGACCAAAATAGGAGTGGTCGTTTTGAGTAAAGGTGCGTTCACGCTTGGGCTTCAGCAGGTAGTCGAAGGCACGACGTACCGGCTTGGAGAAGCCTGTTGCAGAATATTGTTGACGGGCGGTGGGATAAGTACCGCAGTTCCAAACAACATCCTTTTCGATGCACACGTTTTGCTTAACCACAAAGAACAGGAGCGCAACAGCAAGCACACCCAAAATACCGAAGATAATCAGCGGATTATAGGTAACGAAGGTACGACTGCCACTCCAAACTAATTGACCGCCAACGCCAAGCACCATATAATCGCTCATACCGATTGCTTTGCACAGCAGTTCAATGACATAGGCAGGGAAAATACCTACCAATAATACTAAGAAGCTGCTCATACCCATAGCGGTAAGCATAAACACATCAGATTCGTGAGCACGCTCTACGATTTTGCTACGAGCTGCGCCCAAGAAGGTAATGCCAAAGTAACGAACGAAGCAGCCAAGTGCGAGAGCACCGGTCAAGCCCATCAAAGCGAAGGCAAGCACAGTCCACAAGCGCACGTCTTGAGTAGGACCATTATGCGCCAAGGTGATGAAGCTTTGCAGCACCATCCACTCGCCTACGAAGCCATTGGTCAAAGGCAGTGCAGCCAAGCCCATGGCACCAATGAAGGTGAAGAGTGCGGTGTAAGGCATTTTCTTAGCCAAGCCACCGAAAAGTTCTATGTTTTTGCTACCTGTTCCATGCATAATGCTACCTGCACTCATAAACATCAACACCTTCATAATAGAATGGTTGAATGCGTGAAGCAGTGCGGCAAGGAAACCAATGTAGCACCAGTTGGAATCAGTAACAACCTTTAAGAGCATACCGCAGCCAAAGGCAGCGAAGATAATGCCCATATTTTCAACAGAGGAATATGCAAGGACACGTTTAATATCCACTTCCATTTGAGCGTACAGCACGCCAAGGAAGGCAGAGATAAGACCAACTACCATTACGATAACTGCCCACCAGTAATTCCATTCAGGCAGGAAGTCCAGCATAAAACGACCAAAGCCGTAAAGAGCGATTTTCAGCATAACGCCACTCATCAAAGCAGATACGTGGCTAGGTGCAGCGGGGTGAGCATTGGGAAGCCAAACGTGCAAGGGCACCAAGCCTGCTTTAAGGGCAAAGCCAACGAAAGCAGCAGCAAAGGTTGCGTGGAGCCAGCCACCCTTTAAAGTATTAGCACTCATTGCCGCAAAGCTAAAGCCTTCGCTAAAGGTAGTGGTCAGGAAGAAAGCAATCATAATTGCCGCAGTACCGATGGAAGTCATTACCAGATATTGGTAAGCAGCGTTCCAAGTAGTACGCTTTTCTGCTTCGTGGTTTACGAGGAGGAAGGAAGCAACTGCCATGATTTCCCAGAACAGGAGGAAACTGAGGGCATCGCCTGCCAAAAGTACCAGCACCATAGAGCAGATAAACAAGTTCCACAAGCCATTGAGCATGCGTAAGCGTTTACCTTCGTAGCTTTCAGCATAACCAAGAGCGTAGACGCTGGCAATGATGCCTGCCAAACCAGTAAGCATCAAAAAGGGAGCGCTCCATCCGTCGCAGGTAAGGGTATAACTCCCCCACCTAAAGGCTCTGATGGTCGCATCGCCTGCCAAAATAGACCACGCATTAAAGAACACCAAGCCACTGCCCATAACGGCAGCCAAGTTTGCCACATAATGAGCCATCATCTGCATGTGATGTGGCGCAAACAAAGTTAAAATACCAATGCTATAACACAGCACGGCAGCAAAAAACATATCCATAAGCATCACCTTTTATTAAAAATATTGTTCATAAAAAATTCACCTTTAACTTAGTTAGCATACTACTTTCTTTACAGTTTTTCAAGCATTTTGAAACGGAAAAAAGCACAAAATTTACGGTTATTTTTCTGTGCCCCTGCCTTTTAAAAACTTGCCAGAAGCGTCAAAATATTATAGAATCTTCCTATAATAAAAGGAGCGTGATTTTATGAAGATATATGCTTTAATGGAAAACATTTCTCACGACGAATGCTTGGCTTGCGAACATGGCTTGAGCTTATATATTGAAGCTGACGGCAAAAAGATTTTGTTTGATACAGGCGCATCTGAAAAATTTGCAGACAACGCTGAAAAAATGGGCGTAGATTTAAAAGCAGTAGACTTCGCTGCCATTAGCCACGGTCACTACGACCACGGTGGCGGTTTGAAAAAGTTTATTGAAATCAACGACCACGCCCCCATTTACATTAGTAATAAAGGCTTTGACCAATACTACTCCGGAACTGACTTTAACGTTAGCATTCCCGAAGGCTTGGCTGGCAACGAACGCTTCGTTTTGACCAGCGAACCCTTGAAGCTTTCCGAAAACATTACCCTTTTAAACTGCAACGACCGCGAAGCAAAATACTACGCTGACCCCTACGGTCTGAACAAAGTTGTAGACGGCGAATTTTTACCCGACGATTTCCTCCACGAGCAATACCTTATTATTGAAGAAAATGGTAAGCGCATTGTAATCAGCGGCTGCTCCCACAAAGGCATCCTCAACATCATGGAATGGCTCAAACCCGATATCTTGATTGGTGGCTTCCACTTCTTCCGCCTCACCACTGAGGGCGAAGACGCAGCAACCTTGGACAAATCTGCTAAGATTCTTAACGAATACGGTGCTACCTACTACACCTGCCACTGCACCGGCACCGAGCAATACGATTACCTGAAAGCGCAAATGCCCAAGCTGAACTACATTGCTACCGGTGACGTAATCGAGCTGTAAAATTTACAAAAGAGCTTCTGCTCTGGAAAGCTTCGGCTCATTTACAAATGTTTTATCCAAATTAGAACAAAACCATATAAAACGAAAAGCTTCTCCCGAATTCGAGAGAAGCTTTTTATTTTGCAATGTTACCTTTTAAAAACTATCTAATCACTTCAAAGCGATACTTTTGCTTGATATCGGGGTACTTTTCCCTATCCACTTCGCTTACGAACATATCGTAAGGACGTGCGCAAATTTTAAAGGGAGCGTACAACGCTTGGTAAATTACCAGCTTTTCGCCAGTCTCCGTATGAGAAGCGAAGGTGATAATCTTATACAAATATTCTAAGGTAGTTGGGTCCACCAGCTCACGCTTAAAGTGGCGCACCAAATCACCTGCTTGAAAATCTCTTGCTTCCATTTTAGAACTCAATGCCTTTGATGCGTTCAACAGCTTCTTTAGCTTCCGCAATCAATCTGTCAATAACTTCTTGGCAGGAAAGGATATCGTTCAAAACGTTCAAGCTTTGGCCAACCATTACAGTGCCGTTTTCAATATCGCCTTCAATAAGACCACGTTTGTTGGTGCCAGCGCCTGCTTCCATCAGTTTTTCAGTGGGAACACCGCTAACTTCCATTTCAGTATATTTTTTGGTGAAAGCGTTTTGCAGGCAACGCACGCCATGGTTACGGCTGTAACCGGTAGTTACGCTGTCAGTATCTACTGCTTTAATGATTGCTTCCTTAGCTGCGGGATGAGCAATACATTCGTGGGTCAAGATAAAGCGGCTACCAATTTGCACGCCTTCTGCGCCCATGAGGAGAGCAGCTGCGATTGCACGACCGTCACTAATACCGCCTGCTACCAGAACGGGAACGTCTTTTACGTTGGGAAGAACGTTTTCCATCAGCGCCATAGTGGTTTGCTTACCAATGTGACCGCCAGCTTCCATACCTTCTACAACCATTGCGTCTGCACCGGCAGCAGCAATACGTTGTGCCAGCTTCACGTTGGGAACAACGGGAATAACTTTAACGCCGGCTTCTTGGATTTTTTTGATGTAGGGTACCGGGTTACCAGCGCCCAAGGTTACGAAGGCAGGTTTTTCTTCGCAGATAACGTCAACAATTTCATCAACGTTGGGAGCCATCAGCATAATGTTTACGCCAAAGGGTTTATCAGTTAAGGTTTTAGCCTTACGAATATCTTCACGTACCCAATCAGCAGTACGACCACCGCAAGCAATGATGCCTGCACCGCCAGCGTTGGACACTGCTGCTGCCAAGCAAGCTTCACTGGTCCAAGCCATGCCACCTTGTAAAATGGGGTACTTAATTCCTAAAAGTTCAGTAATTTTAGTTTTCATAATATGCACCTCACAAAATTATTTCTGTTATTATTATATACTAAAACTCTATAAATTGCAGTGAAAAATTTTTGAAGAAGCTAATTATTTTTGCAGATGTGTAAAATCCGTTATACTTTTTTCTGAAAACAAATCTCTTTCACTTACAAAATTGACAAGGTGCCTAAAAGAATGTAGAATTTTTATATGCCTTAAATGGATTTCTTAGAAAAATTTTATAAAGAGAGGTCTTTAAATATGCGTAGTATTGAAGTTAAAAAGGGTTCTACCCGCGCCGCTCACCGCTCTCTGTTCTATGCGATGGGCTACACCGAAGAAGAACTGAAAAAACCGCTGATCGGCGTATGCTGTGCAGCTAACGAAATTATTCCCGGTCACATGCACCTTGACACCATTGCTCAAGCTGTTAAATACGGTATCTTGGAAGCAGGCGGCACTCCCATCGAGTTCCCTGCAATTGGTATCTGCGACGGTATCGCAATGGGTCACAATGGTATGAAATATCCTTTGGCAAGCCGCGAGCTTGTAGCTGATAGCGTAGAAGCTGTTGCTAACGGTCACGCATTTGACGCACTGGTACTTATTCCCAACTGCGATAAAATCGTTCCCGGTATGCTCATGGCAGCTGCTCGTCTGAACATTCCCACCGTTGTAGTAAGCGGTGGCCCCATGCTCCCCGGTCGCCTCAATGGCAAAGACATTAGCGTATCCACCGTATTTGAAGCTGCTGGTCGCTTTGAATCCGGTCAAATTGGCAAAGCAGAGCTGAGCGAAATCGAACATTGCGCTTGCCCCGGTTGCGGCAGCTGCTCCGGTCTCTTCACTGCTAACACCATGAACTGCCTCACCGAAGTTTTAGGTATGGGCTTGCCCGGCAACGGCACCATTCCTGCTGCTTACAATGGTCAACGCATTGCCTTGGCTAAACACGCAGGTATGGCTGTAATGGAACTGTTAGAAAAAGATATCCGTCCTCGCGACATTATGACTAAAAAAGCTTTTGAAAACGCAATCACCGTAGATATGGCTATTGGTGGCAGCTCCAACACCGCACTTCACTTGCCTGCAATCGCTCACGAAGCTGGCATTGACCTGCCCTTGGAACTTTTCGACAAAATCTCCAAGAAAACTCCGTACCTTACCAAACTTAGCCCCGGTGGCAGCCACCACATCATCGACCTTAACGAAGCTGGCGGTATCAGCGCTGTTATGCACGAACTGGACAAACTGAAACTCATCAGAAAATCCTGCATGACCGTTACCGGCAAAACCATTGGTCAGCTTATTAAACACGCAGAAATCACTCGCCCCGACGTTATCCGCACTGTAGAAGACCCCTATCGCAAAACTGGCGGTATCGCAGTACTTAAAGGTAACATCGCTCCTGAATGCAGCGTAGTTAAAGAAAGTGCTGTTGCAGAAGAAATGCTTAAACACAGCGGTCCTGCAAAAGTATTTAACTCCGAAGACGAAGCAATCGCTGCTATCTGCGGTAGAAAAATTGAAAAAGGCGACGTTGTTGTAATTCGCTACGAAGGTCCTAAAGGCGGTCCCGGTATGCGCGAAATGCTCAACCCCACCTCCGTATTGGCAGGCATGGGTCTGGACAAAGACGTTGCTCTCTTAACTGACGGTCGCTTCTCCGGTGCAACCCGTGGCGCTTGCATTGGTCACATTTCTCCGGAAGCACGCGAAGGTGGCAACATAGCTCTTATCCAAGACGGCGACATCATCGAAATTGATATCCCCAACCGCACCTTGAACGTGAAGCTTTCTGAAGAAGAACTGGCTGAACGTAAAGCAAATTGGGTTTGCCCGCCCCCGAAAGTTAAATCCGGTTACTTGGCTCGCTACGCAGCACTTGTAACTTCTGCAGCAACTGGCGCAGTTTTAAGAATCCCCGAATAAAATTCGTTATAAGAACACAAAAAGGATTGTGCATTTTTGCACAATCCTTTTTTATTGCTTATAACACTTTTTCTTTTTTCACAGACAGGCTTCTAATCGACACATTAACATTCTTAACCTGCATCGCCGTCATATACTCCACCTTCTCCTTAATCTTAGCTTGGAGCTGGCGAGTAATGGTAAAAATCTGCACCCCGTAGAATAGAATTACTTCCATACTAATGGTAATGCCCTTGCTATCAGTGCGACGACGAATGCTGATATCCGTAACCTTATCCACGCCCAACATTTTATCCGCAATGAGCATAATAATATTTTCCACAGCAGTATCTGCAATTAAAAGCTTGCCGTAAAAACTAAAGGCAGGACGTACAATGGAACGGTCCGCATCCTTTTTCTCACGACGGTGCTTGGAAAAAATATTGTAGGGCAAATCTGCAAAGTAGCCTGTAAAATGAGGCTTCAGCTCTACGGAAGGAACAGGCACGATATGCTTACCCTCTTGCAAGCGAGAGTGACGTGCTTTCTTAATTTCCTTTTTGGTAGCAATCTGAGTAATGTAAACAGTCTTAACAGGCGCATCAAGATTAAGGCGCTTGGTAATCTTGTTAATCATATTGTCAGAGGTAGCGATAATCAAAAGGCGACGGATATTATTCTTACCTAAAGCTTCACGCACCACTCTTGCATGCTCATCATCAGTAAAGATAGCACGCTTAACTGCTTGTATTCTATTCTCTTCATTTTTAGCAGATGTACCTGCTAAAATTCTTGTACCTTTTATTAAGAGACCATCGTCAATGATGGCATCACATTTATTATCAAAGGCAACCCCAATGGCGCGGTGGCTTTTGCCCGTACCGCTAGGGCCTACAAAGGCAACAACTTCCACAACGACCTGCCTGCCTTTCATTTATTTTTCTTTATATTGTATCACACCTGCGACGTTTTGCCACTCCACTTCAAAAATTCCCAGCTCCGTCGGGAATCTATCAGGTATGCCGTGAAAATCACTGCCACCACTTACAAGCAGGTTGTATTTCTTCGCAAGTGCAAGCCATTTTGCTTGGTCAGCTTCATCTGCGCTGGGGTGATATACCTCGATACCGTCAAAGCCAAAATGGCTAACCAAATATTCCGGCAAATTGCCATCACTTAATTCGCTTGGGTGGGCTAAAACTGCAATGCCACCTGCCTTGTGAATTAAGTCCACCGCTTCTTCGGGAGCAAGCTTGGGTTGGGGAACGTAAGCAGGTCCACCACGGTGGAGCAGTGCGTCAAAAACATCTTGCACAGTTTTGAAGTACCCCTTTGCCACCAACGCCTTAGCAACGTGAGGTCTGCCTACTGCCCTGTTTTTAGGGTCACAGGCTTCCACTTCAATTTCGTAGCCTAAATTGTGCAACTTCTCCAGCATTTTCAAGAGACGGAACTCACGAGCGTGACGTAACTCGTTCATCTTATCCAGCAAGGGAGTGTAGGTCATATCCACGTGGTAAGCCAAAATATGCACGCTGTCTTCTGCGTACTGCGCCCCCAGCTCCACACCGGGAATAATGCGCACACTTCCGCCTAAACTATCTGCTACCTTTTGGGCTTCCCCTACTCCGTTCCAAGAATCGTGGTCAGTAATGGCAAGAACGGTCAAGCCCTTGGCCATCGCTTCCTGAACCAGCTGGGTTGGAGTGTAACGTCCATCTGAAAATGTACTATGAGTGTGCAAATCAACTAACATTATAAAGTACCTGCGTATTTAATCAGGGTCATAGTACCAAAACCAGTACCACCCTTTACTTTAAAACCACTTGTCTTAGTAGCGGTGGAAGTACCGCCAATATCAATGTGCGCCCAGTCCACGCCTTCTTTGACAAATTCGCCAACAAAGAGACCACCGGTAATGCAACCACTTGCGCGACCAGCACTGTTAAGCAAATCAGCAACGT
>CALCUU010000040.1 GCA_937906915.1 uncultured Phascolarctobacterium sp.
TCGTGTAGAAATTCCTAAAATGGGCGCTCTTGTTGTTACTCCGCTGGGCGAAGGCAAGGTTATTGGTATTAACCGTGGTCAACGCACTGCTTCCGTACAACTTGCTCCCGACAACGTAATTCAAGTGGAATGGGATGAAGTAGTAGACGCTTCCCAAGCTGACGTATAATATGGAAGAAAAAATTAGATTAGACTATGTGCCCGGTTGCCAATACAAGATTTGGCAGGACGGGGGACAATTTTGCTTTACGACGGACGCTGTGTTCTTGGGGAACTTTCCTCACGTGGTGAACAAGGCGAAGGCGTTGGAGCTGGGCTGTGGCACCGGTGCCATCAGTATGCTGGTGGAGCATCGCGGTGCAGAACACGTTACTGCCATTGACTGCAACCCTGCGGTGACAAGCCTTCTTCGTCGTAGCGTGGAAGAAAATAATTTGCAGGAGAAGTTCACCGTCGTTGATGGGGACATCTGCAAAATTAAAGAGTATGTGAAGCCTGAGAGTATGGACCTTGTTGTGGCGAACCCGCCTTATCGCAATAGTGGGAACCAACGACAAGTAGGAACTATTGCCTGCCACGAGGTTACTGCTACGCTGGAAGATTTCTTCAAGGCTGCGGCTTTTGCTGTACGCTATCGTGGTCGCTTCGCGCTGGTGCAACTTCCGGAACGCTTTGCAGAAAGTATGCAGCTTGCCTTTAAATACGGCTTGCAACCTAAAAAATTACAATGGGTTCATTCTGCCATTGATAAACCTGCCTGGATTTTCCTTATGGAAATGGTCAAAGGGGGAAGCTATGGAATGGACGTGCTGCCGCCGTTGATTATGTACGAGAAGGATGGAAGCTACACTTCTGCTGTTAAAAAGTTCTATGAAAATTCGTTATAAGCACTGTTATGCTTTGTCATAGCTCTTTCACTTGCTCAACGTACGCTTAGTACGCTATCGCTTCGTGAAATTCGCTATTCCTCGCCTTCCAGCACTTCTAACGAATTTAATGATTGCTTACAAAAAACTAACGCTCTGCATTTCGCAGAGCGTTTTTTAATACAACATATTTTAAAAAGTTTCAGTTGTAACCGAAAATTTTGGCAAAAACGAAAAAGTTTCAGATATAGCTGAAACTTTCTGGAAAAGGGCGTTGAGTTTCAGTTATATCTGTGATAAACTGAACTCAACTGAGAGGATGTGTTACGATGATTAAGCGTGAATTATATATGAAACGAATCAGACCATTTATTGGAACGGATTTGGTAAAGGTTTTGACAGGTATTAGACGTAGTGGTAAATCCGTTATGTTGGAATTAATACAAGAAGAATTAA
>CALCUU010000041.1 GCA_937906915.1 uncultured Phascolarctobacterium sp.
CCAAGGCAAACAAATCGTATTCCTTGATACCCCCGGTCACGAAGCGTTCACCGCAATGCGTGCTCGTGGTGCGCAAGTAACTGACGTTGCTATCCTCGTTGTTGCAGCAGATGACGGCGTAATGCCCCAAACCATCGAAGCAATTAACCACGCTAAAGCAGCGAAGGTACCCATCATTGTTGCTATTAACAAAATGGACCGCGAAGGTGCAAACCCGGACCACGTTAAACAACAACTTGCTGAACACGAATTGATTCCTGAAGATTGGGGCGGCGAAACCATTATGGTTCCCGTTTCCGCACATAAAAAGACCGGTATCAGCGACTTGCTGGAAATGATTCTTTTGGTAGCTGAAATGCAAGAATTGAAAGCTAACCCGAACCTTCCTGCTCGTGGTACCATCATCGAAGCTCAATTGGATAAAGGTCGTGGCCCTGTTGCTACCGTATTGGTACAACGTGGTACCCTCCACATTGGCGACACCATCGTAGCCGGTACTGCTTATGGTAAAGTACGTGCAATGGTTAATGACCGTGGCGAAAAAGTTAAGAAGGCTGGCCCGTCCACTCCTGTAGAAGTACTTGGCTTGAACGACGTTCCCGGTGCTGGTGACGTGCTTGACTCCACTGATGAAAGAACTGCACGTAGCGTTGCTGAAAAACGTATCGCTAAACGTAAAGAAGACGAAATCAAACTCAATTCCAAAGTTTCCTTGGACGACTTGTTCCAACGTATCCAAGAAGGCGAGCTGAAAGAATTGAACATCGTTGTTAAAGCTGACGTTCAAGGTACTATCGAAGCACTGAAAGCTTCCCTTGAAAAAATTAAGAACGATGAAGTTAAAGTTGTTGTTGTACACGCAGGCGTTGGTGCCATCGCTGAATCCGACATTATGCTTGCTTCCGCAGCAAACGCTCTCATCATCGGCTTTAACGTTCGTCCTGACGCTAACGCTCGTAAAGCAGCAGAAGCTGAAAAAGTTGACGTACGCACCTACCGCGTAATCTATGATGCTTTGAACGACGTAGAAGCAGCTATCAAAGGTATGCTTGCTCCGAAATTTGAAGAAGTTATCCAAGGTCGCGTAGAAGTTCGTCAATTGATTACCATTTCCAAGCTCCTCATTGCAGGCTGCTATGTAACTGAAGGTAAAGTTACCAACCACTCCAAGGTTCGCGTAATTCGTGACGGTATCGTAGTTCACGAAGGCGAAATCGAATCCTTGCGCCGCTTCAAAGACGACGTTAAAGAAGTTAACCAAGGCTACGAATGCGGTATTACCTTGGAAAAATTCCGTGACCTTAAAGAAGGCGACCAGTTCGAAATCTTTAACATGGAAGAAGTTAAAATCGACTAAAGTCAAGCAGGTGAATTATGGCTAGACTAAGAGTAGAAAAAGTACAAGAGGCTATTCAACACGAAATCAGCAATATGCTTTTGTTTGATGTGAAGGATTCTCGCATCCAGTTCGTAACCATTACCGGTGTAGAGCTGACCGACGACATGAGCATTGCTAAAATTTTCGTAAGCTTGTATGGCCCCGAAGATAAACACGAAGAATGCTGGAAGGCGCTGAACAAAGCCTTGGGCTATATGCGTAGCGAAATTGCAAAACGCATTCGCCTGCGCTTTGCTCCCAACCTTATTCTGGTGAAGGATACTTCCATGGAATACAGCGCTCACATTCAAAGCATTCTTGACAAGATTAAAAAAGAAGAAGAAGGCAAAAGCCATGAGCAAGAAGATTAATCTGCTCGAAACAGGTAATATGCTGCTGGCAGCGCAAAAGATTGTTTTGTGCTGCCACGTTAGCCCTGACGGTGATACACTGGGCTCTGCTTTAGGGCTTGCACGTTTGCTGGAGCAAAAGGGTAAAGAGGTAACCGTTTTTGTTGATGATGACATTAACAAAAGCTTGAACTTTATCCCCGGTATCGAAAAGGTGCAAAGACCGGAAGCAGGGGTAATCGTAGAAGCTGACCTGTTCGTAGTTGTAGATGCCAGCTCCTTTGATAGAGTGGGCATTTGTAACGAAGTGGTTAAGGCGCCCGTGCTGCTTAACATTGACCACCACATCTCCAACACTGAATTTGCAGACTACCTGTACTTAGATGCAGAAGCTGCGGCAGCAGGGGAGATTATGTGCGATTTGTTCGAGGCTATGGGCTGGGAGTACGACGAAGCCATTGCAATTGATTTTTACACTGCAATCACCACTGACTGTGGTTCCTTCCGTTATTCCAACACTACCTCTAAAACCATGCAACGTGCGGCAAAGCTTTTAGACTACGGCGTAAAGCCCAACGAAATCTCCGATATGCTGGACATTCGTAGCCGTAAGACTACGGAGCTTCTGGCAAAGGTGCTTCCGTCCCTGACCTTTGATTACGAAGGCAAGGTTGCACATCTTACCATTACCAATGATTTATACGATAAAGAAGCCCAAACAGATAGCTTCGTTAATTATCCCCGCTACATTGAGGGAGTAGAAGTTGCTATTATGTTTAAGGCTGTGGAGCCTGAAGTTACCCGTGTAAGCATGCGTTCCAGCAATGTGGACGTTGCTAAGATTGCCCTCAGCTTTGGCGGAGGCGGTCACATCAGGGCAGCAGGCTGCACCATTTACGCACCGGTGGAAGAAGCAAAGGCACAGCTTATTGCTGAAATAGGTAAGGCATTATGATTGACGGAATTTTTAATGTGTTAAAACCTCCGGGAATGACTTCCCACGATGTAATTGCTTTTCTGCGTCGTGCGCTTAATACTAAAAAAGTTGGACATGGGGGAACTCTTGACCCTGATGCGGCAGGAGTTCTTCCTGTTTTTACCGGTACTGCTACCCGCCTTTTAGAATTTGCAGTAGAAGGCAAGAAGCAGTACTTAGTAGAAGTAACCTTGGGTAAGCAAACTGATACGGGCGATGACAGCGGTAACGTTGTTAAGGAAATGCCTGTGCCTGCTTTTAATGAAGAAACTTTGCAAAAAGTTTTGCAGGGCTTCTTAGGCAAGCAAAAGCAGTTGCCCCCCATGTATTCTGCTATCAAAATCAACGGGCAAAAGCTTTACCAAATGGCTCGCAAGGGCGTGGAGGTAGAGCGTGAGCTGCGTGATATTGAGGTTTATAAATTAGAGCTGCTTCATTTTACAGAAAGCACTCTAACCTTGGCAGTGGATTGCTCCAAAGGCACCTATATTCGCGTGCTTGGTGAAGACATTGCCACCGCTCTTGGTACCTGCGGTACTATGAGCTTTTTGCTACGCACCCAGGTGGGTAGCTATGCGTTGAACACTTCTCATACTTTACAAGAAATTGCCGCTGACCCTACAGCTTGTGCAGAACAGCCTGTAACTGCAGTGACCCACTTGCCCAAGCTGGTGCTTACTGACAATCAGGCAGCACGCATTACTAATGGTGTGCGTACTACCGTTGCAGGAACAGAGGAAGGGCAGTACGTATTGCTTGCTTCTGATGGTGAGTTTCTTGGGATTGGTACTTGTAAAGAGGAGCGTATTAAAGCAGACAAAATTTTCGCGAGGAAATCGTTATAAGCACTGTTATGCTTTGTCACAGCTTGTTTATTTGCTCGACGTACGCTAAGTACGCCATCGCTTCATAAACTACGCTGTTCCTCGCCTTCCAGTACTTCTAACAAATTTTACTAATAACTCCAGATAGAAGGAGTTGGTATAAATGACTAAAAAACCTAAATACGACGTAGAACAATTTGACGAAGCGCAAATTAACGACCGCGCTCTTGTTGAATACGAAAAAGAATATAGCGAAAAAGGTTTAAAAGATAAAATTGCCAAGTACGGCAAGGTTATCGGTGCAGAAATTTTGTATAAGGCTTTACAGCTGTGGTACGTGCTGCAAAGAGACGACGTTCCCTCTGGAACGAAGGCTATTGTGATGGGTGCTCTTGGTTACCTTATCGCGCCTTTGGACTTTTTGCCGGACTTGACTCCTGTCCTCGGTTACTCTGATGACTTGGTGGCAATTGCCTTTGCTTTGGTAAAGGTACAAGGCTACGTTGATGAAGACGTAAAAATGAAGTCCAAGCTGATGCTGTCCAAAATTTTCAGCGACGAAACCCTTTCTGCTTTAGACTAAGACTAAAATTAAAAGACCTCATTCCAATTTTGGAACGAGGTCTTAATTTTTTCTTATTGTTTCTGAAAGGGAAGGGTTTATTTTAAGATGCTTTCGATTTCAGCACTGCACTTGTCAATTTCGGGAAGCACAATTTCTTCTGCCTTACCGCTATCGCAAGCCTTAGCAATGGCAGGGTCAATGGGAAGCTGAGCCAAAACCTTTAAGCCGTAGGCAGCAGCAGTTTCTTCCAAGTGGCTTTCACCAAAAATTTTGTAGTCCTTGCCGTTGTCGGGGCAGTGGAAGTAGGAGTAGTTTTCTACTAAACCGAGGATGGGTACGTTCATCATCTGCGCCATCTTCACCGCTTTAGCAACAATCATGGAAACCAGTTCTTGAGGAGAGGTTACGATGATGATACCGTCAACGGGCAAGCTTTGGAACACAGTCAAAGGAACGTCGCCAGTTCCGGGAGGCATATCTACAAACATAAAGTCAATGTCAGTCCAGATAACGTCTGTCCAAAATTGCTTAACCATATTGGCAATCATAGGACCACGCCACACAACAGGGTCAGATTCGTTAGGCAGGAACATGTTGGCGCTGATAATTTCAATTCCGTTAGCACTGGTCAAGGGAACGATGCCAATGTCATTGCCGCCAGCCTTCTGTCCGCCTAAACCAAAAGCTTTGGGAATGGATGGGCCGGTTACGTCTGCGTCGAGGATTGCAGTGCGGTGACCGCGACGCTTCATGGAAGCAGCCATCAGGGAAGTTACGAGGGATTTGCCTACACCGCCCTTACCGCTTACAATACCGATAACTTTTTTTACGCTGCTAGCAGGATTGAGGTGAGCAGTAAAATCTACAGGTTCGTGCTTGCCTGCGTGTTCACAGCCTTCACAGCTAGAGCGACCGCAGGAAGTATTAGAGCATTGTTTTTCTTCAGACATTTATTATGCCTCCTTTTTAGCGAGTGCTTTCCAGATGAAGCCCAGCAGGATACCGCCGAAGCAAGGGGTAATCCAGCCGAAGCCGATATCGTACAGGGGAATAATGGAAGACAGGAATGCGTTTGCCGCACCGGTATCAATGCCAGCAGCACGCAAACCGTCAAAAATTGCAAAGATAGTTGTCAAAATAAGGCAAGCGCGGAAAATGTACTTGTCACGTTTGAAAATGTTTTTGCCAACATTTAAGATAACCAGCGCAATGGTAATGGGGTAGAGCATGCACAGCACAGGAATAGAGAAGGTGATGATGTTGCTCAGACCAACATTAGAAACTGCGAAGCTGAACAGACAGATTGCCAATACAAAACGTTCGTAGGAAATTTTGCCATTAGTCAGCTTGGTGAAGTAATCAGGAATAGCAGTGGAAAGACCAATGCTGGTGGTGATGCAGGCGAAGAAAATAATCAAAGCCAGTACAATTTTACCAAAGTTACCAAAATAATGAACGGTGATTTTATTCAAGAGCTGACCACCGCTAGCAACCATACCAGTTACGGAAACGCTGGTTGCACCTGCGTAAGCAAGGGAGCCGTACACCGCAGCCAAGCAGATGGCAGCGATGATGCCTGCGTAAATGCACATGGTAGTCAACTGCTTTTGTCCTTTAACGCCAGTCAGTTCAATGGCGCTAATGGTTGCCGCACCAAAGAGCATGGAGCAGAGCAAGTCCATGGTGTTGTAGCCTTCCAGGAAGCCCTTGAAGAAAGGCACGTCCACATAAGCACCTTGAGCAGCTTGCGCGTCACCCATGGGATTTAAGATTGCACAGCCTACGAGGGCAGCAAGGCAAATCAAAAGCATGGGAGCCATAACTTTACCAATGCGGTCGATGATTGCAGACGGATTAATTGCAAAGTAATAGGTAAGCGCGAAGAAGAAAGCGCTGTAAACTGCAAGTCCAATATCGTGCATGCCTGCAGGGAGCAGTGCCATAATACCGGTGTCATAGGAAACCGCTGCAGTACGGGGAATTGCGAAGAAGGGACCAATGGTTAAGGCGCAAAGAATGGTAATAACTCTGCCGTACATGGGGGAGACGGGTTCCGCCATCATATCAGGGTTATCGAAGCGGTTGATTGCCATTGCCAAGATGCCCAAGAGAGGGAAGCCAACGCCACTAAAGCAGAAGCCCAAGGTTGCAGCCAGAAGATTATCGCCTGCTTGTTGACCAAGCACGGGCGGGAAAATTAAGTTGCCTGCGCCAAAGAAGAAGGAAAATAGCATTAAGCCAATTGGAATTATTGTGGAGAGGGAAAGTTTAGATTGTTCCATAATTTTAGCTCCTTATATATTTAATGAAGATAACAAAATAAAAAGCCTCTCCGCGCATGGAGAAAGCTTGTAAAATTCTTGCACGTTAATTATAGCATTTACAGAAAATTTTTAAAAGGCATTAACAAAAGAAAAGCCCTGCTTTTGCAGGGCTTGGAGCATTTTATTTTGCTTCTTCAAGTTGGGAAGTGCAGTGCGGGCAACGGGTAGCGTCATCAGCAATTGCAGATTTGCAGTACGGGCATTTGCGCGGATCCGGAGCAGGCGGTTTTTCCGGCGTAAGTTTGTTGATTTGGCGAATCATGCAGAATACAACGAATGCCAAAATTACGAAATCAAGTACAGTATTAAGGAAAGAACCGTAAGCGATTACAGGTGCGCCAGCTTTTTTAGCAGCTTCCAAAGTAGCGTAGTCTTGACCGTTCAAGCTAATAAAAAGATTGGTAAAATCAACCTTGCCCATGAGCATACCAAGAGGAGGCATAACAACATTGGAAACCAAGGAAGAAACAATTTTACCGAAAGCGCCGCCGATGATAACGCCGACTGCTAAGTCAACAACATTACCACGCATGGCAAATTTTTTAAAGTCGTCATAAAAGGACATATCTAAACCCCTCCTATTAAATTCATACTGTTGTATTCTTCCTGTTTTTGAAATTTCCTGCTTCTTGACGGAAAAGTATTCCTATCATATAATTATAAGGAACTTTAACCTCTTACGGTATGCTCGTAAGGATTTCAAAATAAATTTTATGGAGGTCAAACTCATGGCAATTAGAGAAGACTTAGTAGTTCCTGGCGAAGGCGAGGAAAATTTTGTCGTTAATCAAAACCCCCGCGTTGTAACCATTCCGTTCTCTCCGCTGGAAATCCGTATGGAAAAAGAAAAACCGGAAGTATTTGAACGTCTGCAAGTTTTGAAAGAAATGGTTGGCGAAGAAACCTTTAAACGTCTTGTAAGCAGAATTCACAACATCAACTACGCTGCTCCGCGTATTTTGATTGTTGCTAACAGCGAATTGCACCGCACCAACATTGAACGCGAACTGCTTCCTGCAATCGCAAAGGCTTTTGAAGTTGATAACATCCGCGTTGTAACTCAAGGCTAAAAATTTAGAAAAAAGGTATTGACATTTAGCTGAACATCGAGTAAAATACTTTATGTTGCTACGGTTAAGTGTTAGTAACTACGGGGATTGGCGCAGTTTGGTAGCGCGCTTGTTTCGGGTACAAGAGGCCGTGAGTTCGAATCTCGCATCCCCGACCATTGAAAATTAAGGACTACGAAAGTAGTCCTTTTTTTGTTGTCTAAATGGTTTGCCTAAACCCTAAGTATATTGTATAATGATATGGTCTATAGTTTAATGGGCTTTCTGTCGTTGACAGGAGCTTTAAGATATTGAGGAGGTTGCAAGATGTCTGTATTTGACGTGTTACAAGAACGTGGTTTTATTAAACAATTGTCCCACGAAGAAGAAATTAAAGAGCTTTTAGAGAAAGAGAAAGTTACTTTTTATATTGGCTTTGACCCCACCGCTGACAGCCTGCACGTTGGTCACTTCATCGCTTTGATGTTGATGAGCCACATGCAAAAAGCTGGTCACCGTCCCATCTGCCTCTTGGGTGGCGGTACCGGTATGGTAGGCGACCCCAGTGGTAAAGACGATATGCGTAAAATGCTTACTCCGGAATTTATTGCGCACAATATCGCTTGCTTCAAAAAACAAATGAGCCGTTTCATCGACTTCACCGATGACAAAGCAATTATGGTAAATAATGCTGACTGGCTGATGGATTTGAACTATATCCAACTGCTCCGCGAAGTTGGCGTACACTTCTCCGTAAACCGTATGCTTGCTGCTGAATGCTTCAAGAAACGTTTGGAAAAAGGTATGACCTTCTTTGAATTTAACTATATGATTATGCAAGGCTACGATTTCTGGCATTTGTTCAAACATCACAACTGCGTAATGGAATTGGGCGGCGACGACCAATGGTCCAATATGTTGGCTGGCGTTGAACTTATCCGTCGTAAAGAACAAAAACCTGCTTTCTGCATGACCTGCAAGCTTCTCACCACCAGTGACGGTCGTAAAATGGGTAAAACCGAAAAAGGCGCTTTGTGGCTTGACCCGGAAAAAACTTCTCCCTACGACTTCTACCAATACTGGCGTAACGTTGGCGACAGCGACGTTGAAAACTGCTTGAGCCTCTTGACCTTCCTGCCCATGGACGAAGTTCGTCGTCTTGGCGCACTGAAAGACGCAGAAATCAACACTGCTAAAAAAGTTCTTGCTTTTGAAGTTACCAAACTTGTTCACGGCGAAGAAGAAGCTCTTAAAGCACAACAAGCAGCAGAAGCTCTCTTTGGTGGCGGCGGCAATATGGAAAATGTTCCCACTATCGAAATCACCGAAGCTGACAAAACTGCTAAAATCATCGACGTTTTGACTGCTAACAAAGTGTTCTCCAGCAAACGCGAAGCTCGTCAAATGATCGCACAAGGTGGCTTGTACCTGCAAGACGCTGCTGTAACCGACCCTGAAGCTTTCCTTGCTGCAGAAATGTTTGACGCAGAAGGCAGCCTTTTGGTTCGTAAAGGCAAGAAAAAATATTTCCGTTTAGTTGTTAAATAAGATGACCGATAATAAGACATCTTTAACTTTAATTTTACCTATCGCTTTAATGCTGTTCTCCTTTTTCTTTGGTGCGGGCAACTTTATTTTCCCGCCCATTTTAGGACAGCAGGCTGGCGATAATATGCTGATTGCTATTTTAGGTTTTTGCATTAGTGGCGTAGGCTTGCCTTTGACCGGTGTTATCGCTATGGCGCTTACTCGTAGTGATAATCCGGAGACTATGGTTAATCCTGTTTCCAAAATGTACGCAAAGGCGCTTATCATCATTACGTCTTTGACCATTGGCCCCTTCTTTGCAATTCCTAGAACAGCGGCAGTTTCCTTTGATACAGGTATCTTGGCGTTTATCCCTGCTGGTTGGGAAAGCAATGCCTTGATGGTTTACTCCTTCCTGTTTTTTAGCGTAACTTATTTCTTGGCGGTAAACCCGTCCAAGATTATTGATAACATTGGTAAAATTCTTACCCCTATGCTGCTTACCTGCTTGGGTATTTTGATTACCTTTGTAATTTTCAAACCTATGGGTGCAGTGCAAGGTGCTGTTGGCGATTACGCAAGCATTCCTTTCTTTAAGGGCTTCCAAGAAGGCTACAACACTATGGACCTTTTGGCTTCCATGCTCTTTGGTGCGGCAACCATTAACGCTATCGAAGCAAAGGGTATTTTGAACCAAAAGCTTTTGACTAAGCTGTGCATTTATTCCGGTATCATTGCTGCAATTTTCTTGGCAGTGATTTACGGCTCTTTGGCTTATATGGGTGCTTCCAGTGTAGGCTTGATGGGCTTGATGCAAAATGGCGGTCAACTGCTTAGCAATATTACCAGTCATTATTTTGATTGGTACGGCAAGGTAATTTTGGCGTTGATTATTTTCTTCGCCTGCCTTACCACTAGTATTGGCGTTACCAGTTCTGTTTCCGGCTACTTCAACGTAGTGTTTAAGGAAAAAATGCAATACGACCGTTACGTTGCCATCATCTGCATTTTTAGCTTTGTGGTTTCTAACGTGGGCTTGAGCAAGCTGATTCAGTTCGCAATCCCCGTACTGTGCATTTTGTACCCCATTACCATCGTTGTTGTACTGCTTAATTTGGGCAATGCAATTTTCCATCGCGACCCTAAAATCTATCGTCCCTGTATGTTCTTTACTACTATCTTCGCAATCTTCGACGGCTTGCGTGCTAGCGGTACTAACATTGGTTTCGTAGGCGACTTGCTTAGCGCTTACGTGCCTTTGTATGATATAGGCTTCGGTTGGATTACGCCGTGCTTACTTGGCATTGTAGTTGGTTTCATTTGGAAATCTGTAAGTAAATAAAAATTAAAACCTCTCTTGTTCTAGTGTTTATACCATTAGAAAAGAGAGGTTCTTGATTTTTTAGGGCTATTTTATTAAGTTTTCAATAAGCTCTTC
>CALCUU010000042.1 GCA_937906915.1 uncultured Phascolarctobacterium sp.
CCATTAAGGACCCTCGTGGTAGAACGGTGGGTTTTACGGGAAGAATACTAGGGGACGGAATGCCCAAGTATATGAATACCGGCGAGACGGATTTCTTCATTAAAAGGTATTTGCTTTTTGGCTTTGACATTGCCCTTAGCGAAATTCGCAAGACCCGTCAGGCAATTGTGGTGGAAGGTCACATGGATGCCATCAGCTTACACGCTGCTGGCGTAACCAACGCTGTTGCCTCCATGGGTACAGCCTTCGCGACGGAGCAGGCTAAGCTTTTGAAGCGTATGGCGGACGAGGTGGTGTTCTGCTACGACAGTGACGATGCAGGGCGAAACGCTTCTGTACGGGCGGTGAGCATTGCTCGTGCTGTGGGGCTCAAGGTGCGTGTTGCTAATGTGCCTAACGGCAAGGACCCTGACGAATTTATTAGGCAGTTTGGCAGGGAAGCATTCCTTGAAGTTATAAATAATGCCCTCGAAGGCATAGAATACCAAATAGAAGAAACTATTTTGCAAAATAATGTTACAAATTTAGCAGGAAAAGTAGAAGCTGTGTCGAAAATAATACCATTCCTGTTAGAATGTAAAAATGAAATTGAAGCTGCAGAGCATATTCGTAAGCTGGCGCAACGTCTTACCATAGACGAAGGGCTTATTGCTGAGGAGTATCGCAAGGTGGCTAAAAAAAGTGGTGTGCAGGGTGGTGCAGCTATAGCACAGCCCTCGGTTAAAACCACATATACTGCTGAACAGCAGGCAGAAGAAATGTTGCTGGCTGTACTTTTAGAACACCCAACACTGGCATTAGGATGTCAAGATATTGTTGAAGAAGTGGGTTTTGTTCTAGAAGCACGCAGGCAAATTTTTGAATGTGTCCTGGCTCACGAAAGCGAGCAGGCTATGAATGTACATCAACTGGCAGAAGTGTTAGATGATGAGGGTACATCTGTACTGGCAGGCATTTTGTCCAAGAACGTTCCGGAGGGGGACGCTACAAAAATTGTGGACGATTGCCTTAGACAGATGAAGAAAAGCTTTTTGGAAAAAGAGTACGAAAAACATCGCCTCTTAGCCGATGAGTTTGAACGCTCCGGTGACGAGCGGTTTATGAGTGAATTGAAGGAAAGCCAAAGGATAAAGAATGAAATCAAACGACTCTATGGAAGCTAAAAACAAGATGGAAGGAGGGGACACCATGGAAAACACTGCAAATAGATTTACTCAAGAGCAGATTGATGAGCTCGTACAAAAAGGCAAGGCGAAAAATGGTGTTCTCACTTATCAAGATATTATGACTGCTATGAATAGCATTTCTGAACCTACCCCGGAATGTGTTGAACAGCTTTACGAAGCGTTGGCAGCAAAGGGCATTGAAGTGGGCGAAGATACTGCTATCGTAGACGTTGAAGATGATGTGCTGCCGGTAGTTGATGACGCCGTTGACGATAATGACGAAATCGAAGAAATCAACGAAGCTGAGCTGGCAAATCTTTCTGTGCCCGAAGGCATTAGCATTGATGACCCGGTGCGTATGTACCTGAAGGAAATTGGTCGCGTGCCCCTGCTTATTGGCGAAGACGAAATTAAGCTTGCTAAACGTATGGACAAGGGCAAACAAGCAGAACGTTTGCTGAAAGGCAAAATGGTTGCCTTGGAAGCACCTATCTTTAGCGGTACTGATGATACCTCTGCGTTGCTTGATAAAATTGCAGGCTACTTGGCAGAAGAATGGGGTATGACTTCTTCTCGTTCTGTTAGCAAGATTCTGCAAAAAATCGTAGCTAGAAAAGCAGAAGGCAATCCTTATTCTGTTGAAGAATATTTGGAATTGATTTTTGAATTTACCAGAGACGAACGCTTGCACCTGCAAAGAATGATGCACGACCAACGTTGCATGATTCCTGATTGCGACAAGCTGATGATTGAGCGTCCTACCAGCGACAAGGAAGTACATTCCCTGTATCCGCTGAACGCTTTGCTGGAAGAAGTTAAGGCTCGTTTGGCAGACGGACGTGAAACTGATTATACCTTGGCAGAAAAATATCTTGACCTGCAAGAAGATTACCACAAGCTTCTGAAAGAAGTTCAGGCTCAAGGTGACGATGCTAAAAAATGCTTGTCCGAAGCTAACCTGCGCTTGGTAGTTTCCATTGCTAAACGCTATGTTGGTCGCGGTATGCTGTTCCTTGATTTAATTCAAGAAGGCAACCTGGGCCTCATTAAAGCAGTTGAAAAGTTTGACTATAATAAAGGCTTTAAATTTAGTACCTATGCTACTTGGTGGATTCGCCAAGCAATTACCCGCGCTATTGCGGATCAAGCACGTACTATCCGTATTCCGGTACACATGGTTGAAACCATTAACAAGCTTATCAGAGTTTCCCGTCAGCTTCTTCAAGAGCTGGGACGCGAGCCTCAACCGGAAGAAATTGCACGTGAAATGGATACCACCGTTGAACGTGTACGTGAAATTATGAAGATTGCTCAAGAACCTGTTTCCTTAGAAACTCCTATCGGCGAAGAAGAAGATTCCCATCTTGGCGACTTCATCGAAGACCACGATGCACCTGCTCCGGCAGACGCTGCTTCCTTTACCTTGCTGCGTGAGCAATTAGATGAGGTTTTGGAAACCTTGACCCTGCGCGAAAAGAAAGTTCTGGAACTGCGCTTCGGTTTAGAAGACGGACGTTCCCGCACTTTGGAAGAAGTAGGGCAGCACTTTGGCGTTACCCGTGAACGTATTCGTCAAATTGAAGCGAAGGCGTTGCGCAAGTTGCGTCACCCCAGCCGTAGCAAACGTTTGAAAGACTTTTTAGAATAAGTATTGACAAGCAAATAATTATATTGTAAAATCTAATTCGTTGGTGAAGTGATTTGGGCCTATAGCTCAGTGGTAGAGCCGCCGGCTCATAACCGGCTGGTCGTAGGTTCGAACCCTACTGGGCCCACCAACACAACTCTAGATTTGGGGGCGTAATTTTGCTGGGGTCAGCAAATGGCTTTCAGAAAAATGGGGGCGTAGCTCAGCTGGGAGAGCACCTGCCTTGCAAGCAGGGGGTCAGC
>CALCUU010000043.1 GCA_937906915.1 uncultured Phascolarctobacterium sp.
AATGAACCCAATCTGATCATTGCCGACGAACCTACCGGTAACTTGGACCCTGAAACCAGCTGGGACATTATGGAAATTTTTAAAGAGATTAACGAAACCGGTACTACCATCGTTATGGCTACCCATGACAAAGAAATTGTAGACGGTATGGGCAAGCGCGTTATCGCTATTGAAAAAGGCTATATTGTACGCGACGAAAAGAATGGGGTGTACGGATATGAACTTTAGTACTAAAGAATATTTCGTAAGAGAAACCTATAAATCCATTCGTCGTAATGGCTTTATGAGCATTGCATCCATTTCTACCGTTGCAGTTTCCTTGATGGTATTGGGTATCTTCTTATTGATGTTCCTCAACACCAATAATCTGGCGCAACATTTAGAAAAACAAGTGCAAGTAGCCGTTTATATGCAGGACGATGCTAATCAAGAAGAGCTTGACGCTATGCGTGTGAAGCTGGAAAAAATGAATGGTGTCGTTAAGGTTACTGCCATTACTAAAGATGAAGCTTTAAAACGTTTTAAAGAACGCTTAGGTGACCAACAAAAAATTTTAGATTCTTTGGGTGGAGATAATCCCTTCCCTAATTCCTTTGACGTACAGGTAAAAAGCCCTGACGTAATTAAAGAAATTACCAATGAGATTACCAAGATGCCCAAGGTAGAGACTGCTCGCTTTGGTCAAGATGTTGTAGAGCATTTGTTCCAGCTAATTCGTGTCTTGCGTTTTAGCGGTATCATGATTGCTCTGTTCTTGGGAGCAGGTACTCTCTTTATTATCGTCAACACTATTCGCTTGACGGTGTTTGCTCGCCGTAAAGAAGTAGAGATTATGAAATACGTTGGCGCGACTGATTGGTTTATCCGCTGGCCCTTTATGCTTGAAGGCATGACCTTGGGCTTCTTGGGTGCAATCATCGCCAATATTTTGCTCAACATTTCTTATTCTTCTTTGATGAGCACCATTCACGCAACCTTAGCATTCCTGCCTTTGTTGCCCACTCAACCTTTAATGACATATATGACAATCTTTTTGCTTTTTGCCGGAATTGGCATTGGCGCCTTGGGTAGTTATATTTCCCTGCGTAAATTTTTGCGTGTATAACGGAGGCGAGCAGGAAGATTATGAAGATGAAAGGCTTGTTAATGGGCATGATTGCCTGCTGGCTTGCATTGTCTCCTTTGCTTAGCAGCTTTGCCTTTGCCAATACAGTTGATGATAAAAGGGCAGAGCTGAATGAATTGCAGATTCAAATGCAGGAAATGGAAGCACGTCGAGCTAAGGCTAGACGTGAAGCCGAAGCAGCCAGTGATAATTTGAATGCTACAGTATATCGCTTACATCAAGTACAAAAAGACGTTAACCATCTTGAAGGCAGAAGAGAATGGTTGGAATATCTTATTCAAGAGAATACTACCAAGCTTGCTGAAGCTAAGAAACAAAAGGATGAACGTATGACGGCGTTCCGTCAACGCTTACGTGATATTTATATTGCCGGACAAGTAAATTATCTGGATGTTCTTTTGGGCGCTCAAGATTTTAGAGATTTTGCCTCTCGTATGTACTTGCTCAAAAAAGTACTTACTCAGGACTCCACTCTTATTGCTGAAGTTACTGCTGCTTCTGAAAAAATGACTAAGCGTCAGAAGATGCTTGATGAATGTATGAGTGACGTGCGTGTTAATGAACGCGACCTTTCTGCTAGAAAGCAGGATTTGAATGAAGTGCGTGAGGAAAGAGCGCAAATTCTTTACAAGAAAAACGAAGAAAAGCAGCAAGCTGAATATGAATACGAGCGTTTGTTGGAGCTGTCCGAAAGCGTTGCTAATATGATTCGTCAAATGGAATCTAACGGTATGATTGGCAGTGCTCCTCCTGCGCAAGCACCTACTCAGGTAAGCAAGTATCGTTTCATTTGGCCTTGCCGTGGTGAAATTACTTCTTACTATGGTTGGCGTACTCACCCGATTTTTGGCACCACCAAATATCACAGCGGTATGGATATTGCTGTTGATTATGGCACTCCCATTAAGGCTGCTGCTGCAGGTACCATTATTTACAGCGGCTGGCTTGGTGGTTATGGTAATACCATTATGATTGACCATGGTGGCGGTTTGGTAACTCTTTATGCACATAACAATGAGTTGGCTGTGTATGAAGGTCAATATGTAAATCAAGGCGTGGTTGTTGCCTATGCTGGCAGCACCGGTTGGTCCACTGGTCCTCACTGTCACTTTGAAGCTCGTTTGCACGGCGAAGTAACAGAGCCCTTGGATTACTTGCCACCTGAATAATTTTAGATTTAAAATTGGAGGCAGTGAAATTGTTTAGTAAAAGAAATTTACAAATTATAGCTTACTGCCTTGTGTCTGTATTTGCTACGCTGTGTTTTGTTGGCTGGCAAATGCAGCAGTTGACAGGAAATGCAGCAGAGACCTTAAAGTTTTTGCGTGCTATGTATGTAATTAAACATAATTTTGATGGCAAGGTTGATAATGCTAAATTATTTGACGGAGCTATCGACGGTATGGTGAAATCTTTGGACGACCCATACACGGTTTATCTTGACAAGAAGGCCTTTGCTGATTTAAGCGAGGCTACTATTGGTAGCTTTGGTGGCATTGGTATTGTTTTTGGTAAACGTGATAACGATTACGTGGTAATTTCTGCGTTGCCCGATAACCCTGGTGCCTTGGCTGGCATTAAGGGCGGGGATAAAATCATCGAAGTTGATGGTAAGGCAACCAAGGATATGAATATGGAAGAAGTTGCTACCAAAATTCGTGGTGAAATTGACACAGAGGTTACCTTAAAGCTGTTGGATAAAGACGGCAAGGAAAAAACTGTCCGCGTTATCCGCAAGGAAATTAAAACTCAATCTGTTGGGGCGGAGATGTTGCCTGATTCTAAGATTGGTTACATTCGTATCGTAATGTTCAACGAGAAAACTGGCGTTGACTTTGCCAAGGAATACGAAAAGCTGGAAAAGGAAGGTATGCAAGCTACAATCCTTGACCTGCGCGGTAACCCCGGTGGCGTTTTAGACGACGGCGTTGCCGTTGCGAAAAAGTTTGTTCCTAAAGGACCAATCGTTTCCATTATTTATAATGACGGTAGTCAATTTGTAGAAAACTCCGATTTGCCTAAGATTAAATATCCCTTGGCGGTGCTTGTTGACGGTGGCAGTGCTAGCGCATCTGAAATTGTGGCAGGCGCCATTAAGGATACCAAGGCTGGCAAGCTTTTTGGTGTAAAAACCTTTGGTAAGGGTAGCGTGCAAGGTGTGTATCGTTTAGACGCTGCTACTGCTATCAAGGTTACTACTGCAAAATACTACACTCCTTCCGGCGTGTCCATTCATAACGTGGGTATTGAGCCTGACGTAGTTGTAGAGCTTCCTGAAAACGCAACGGAGGATGTACAACTGAAGGCTGCTGAAAAATATCTGCGGGAAGAATTGAGCAGACGAGGTGAATAAAATGTTATTTGTTTGTTATCCTAAATGCACTACCTGCCAAAAGGCAGAGAAGTATTTAAAAGAAAAAGGCGTTGCATATACTGTGCGTCATATTAAAGAAGATAAACCTACTTTGGAAG
>CALCUU010000044.1 GCA_937906915.1 uncultured Phascolarctobacterium sp.
CCTTGTACGTTAGCGGTGAGGAATCTGAGGAGCAAACCGCCATGCGTGCTGCCCGCTTGGGTGGTGCTAATGACAATCTGCTCATTATGACTGCTACGGATTTAGATGCAATTTTAGTGCAAGCGCAGAATGTTGCGCCCAAGCTTTTAATTATCGACTCCATTCAGACCATGTATAACCCTGAACTGCAAACTGCGGCTGGTAGCGTGGGGCAAGTGCGGGAGTGTACGGCAAAGCTTTTACAATTTGCCAAGACTTCGGGCATTGCGGTGTTGCTCATTGGACACGTAACCAAGGACGGCAATATTGCAGGTCCTCGTTTGTTGGAGCATATGGTTGACGTTGTGCTTCAATTTGAGGGCGACCGTTCCTATTCCTTCCGTGTGCTGCGTGCCTTGAAGAATCGCTTTGGCAGTACCAATGAAAGCGGAATTTTTTCCATGGAAGCTGGTGGCTTGCAAGAGGTTGCCAATCCGGCAGGCTTGTTCCTTGAAGACCGTGACGGTGAAGCAGCAGGCAGTGTCATTGGCGCGTGTATGGAAGGTAACCGTCCGATTATGGTTGAGTTCCAAGCTCTTGTGGCGAAAACTCCTTACGGTATGCCACGCAGAACTGCAGTTGGCTTTGACTATAACCGTGTGAATATGCTTCTTGCCATTTTGGAACGTCGCATGGGTTTTGACTTTGGCGTGTACGATGCCTACATTAACATTGTTGGTGGTATGCGTGTTACGGAGCCGGCAGCAGATTTGGCTGTGGCTACTGCCCTTGTTTCCAGTTATCGCAATAAGCCTGTGCCCAAAGGGGTGCTTGCTTTTGGCGAAGTAGGTTTGACTGGGGAAGTGCGTCGTGTAAGCGCACCGGAGCGTCGCATTATGGACGGCATTAACCTTGGGTTTACCAAGTTTATCGTTCCTGATAGCAACATTCCGTTAAAGACAGATGCCAATGTGCAGATTATAAAGGTTAAAACTCTTGAGCAGGCGCTAAGGGCGATGTTTGAGTAAGGAGCAAAAAATGATTAAAGCTGTTTCGAATAAAAGTAATAGACAGGACAAGTACCCTGTTG
>CALCUU010000045.1 GCA_937906915.1 uncultured Phascolarctobacterium sp.
TGACTGTCCGTTTTGCATTCTGCTTCCCCGACCGCTACGATGTGGGCATGAGCCATCTGGGCATGAAAATTCTGTACTCGGTGATCAACCACCGCCCAGAATATTGGTGTGAGCGTGTGTTTGCTCCCGATGTGGATTTTGAAGCCGCCATGCGTGACCATCATATTCCTTTGTATGCGCTGGAAAGCTTAGAGCCCATCAAGGATTTTGACTTCATAGGCTTTACCCTGCAATACGAGCTTTCCTACACCAACATTTTAAATATGCTGGAATTGGGTGGCGTGCCCGTCCTGGCAGCAGAACGTGGGGAAGAAGACCCCTTCGTTATCGTAGGCGGTCCCTGCGTTTACAACCCGGAACCCTTGGCAGATTTCTTTGACTTTGCCATCATCGGCGAGGGCGAAGAAGTTATGATTGAGCTGATGGACTGCTACAAGCTTGGAAAAAAGCTGGCAAGGTTGGCGGTCGCAAAGGCTTCTTGAACGAAGTTGTAAAAATTAAAGGCATTTACGTGCCCAGCTTCTACGAGGCTATTTATAATGAAGACAACACTGTAAAAGAAGTTAAACCCTTGCGCGAAGACGTGCCTGCTGTTATCGAAAAGCGCGTTGTAAAGGATATGAACTCCATTGATTTCCCCAACGCTCCTATCGTGCCCTTCAATGATATTGTTCACGATAGAATTATGCTGGAAGTTTTCCGTGGCTGTAGCCGTGGTTGTCGTTTCTGTCACGCAGGTATGGTGTATCGCCCTGTGCGTGAACGTAAGCCTGAGGTTTTAAAAGAGCTGGCTCGCCAATTGGTAGATAACACCGGTTATAACGAAATGTCCCTCGTTTCCTTGAGCAGTGCGGATTATTCCTGCCTTGCTCCCTTGGTACACGACCTTATTGCAGAGTTCAAAGAAAAACGTGTAAGCGTAAGCCTTCCTTCCCTGCGTATCGACAGCTTCTCCGTTGACATTGCTAAAGAAGTACAAGCAGTGCGTAAGAGTGGCTTGACCTTCGCTCCCGAAGCAGGCAGTCAAAAAATGCGCGACGTAATCAATAAAGGCGTTACCGAAGAAGATTTGATGAACGCTGTAAGCGCAGCCTTCAAATCCGGTTGGAACAGTGTGAAGCTGTACTTTATGATTGGCTTGCCCTTTGAAACTGACGAAGACATTCTTGCCATTGCAGATTTGGCTAAGAAAGTTCAATATAAATATTTTGAAATCACCGGCAAACGTGGCTGTAAGGTAACTGTAAGTGCTTCCGGTTTTGTTCCGAAACCCTACACCGCTTTCCAATGGTTTGCCCAAAACGACATTGAAACCCTGCGTCGCAAACAATTCCTTCTGAAAGACGCACTCAAGGTTAAAAATATTACCTTCCAATATCACGATGCTAAGACCAGCGTGGTAGAAGCAATCTTTGCTCGTGG
>CALCUU010000046.1 GCA_937906915.1 uncultured Phascolarctobacterium sp.
TTCTGTTACAAATTCCCAAGCCCAAGGAATAATTTCTTTTTTGTAATAATCACCGAAAGAGAAGTTTCCTAACATTTCAAAGAATGTATGGTGGCGAGCAGTACGGCCAACGTTTTCAATGTCACCGGTACGCACGCATTTTTGGCAAGTGGTGATACGCGGAGAAGGCGGTTTCATTTTGCCGGTAAAGAAAGGTTTAAAGGGTGCCATACCTGCACCGATAATCAACAAAGTAGGGTCGTCTTGAGGAATCAAGGACGCACTGGGCAACATCAAGTGTTGTTTCTCCTCAAAAAATTTCAGGAACTTTTCGCGGATTTCATTACCAGTCATGTATTTCATAACTTTTCATTCGCTCCTTAGCATTTATTTTTTAAAGTGTTGTAATGTAAAAAAGCTTACACTACTTAATTTACTACATACAGAAAAATTATATAGGTTTTATTAGTGAAAGTCAAATAAATAGCACTCTTTTACGAATAAAAAAGCTGCCTCTTGCGAAGCAGCTCTTTAGATTTTCAATTAAGCTTTTTTATAAACCACTGCCATAGCGCAAACCAATGCACCCAAGCCAGCGAAGAGACCGGTCATACCGCTAGCGGTTACACCTGCTACGATGTATGCCAAGAGGCAGCAAGCAGAAACTACCAGTACATACGGAATTTGGGTTGCAACGTGGTCAAGGTGGTTACATTGAGCACCTGCAGATGCCAAGATGGTAGTATCGGAAATGGGAGAAACGTGGTCGCCGCCAACAGCGCCAGCCAAAACAGCAGCGATGGTAACAACGGTGATTTCGTTGTAGTCACCAATAACAGCCAATACGATGGGAATCAAGATACCGAAGGTACCCCAAGAAGTACCGGTTGCAAAAGCAAGGCCAATAGCAACGAGGAAGAACATTGCAGGCAGGAACATACCCAAGGTAGCGTTGTCGCCAACAACTTTACTTACATAGCCACCAATGTTCAGGTAGTCGCCACCGCAAATACCGGACAAGGACCAAGCCAAGCACAGGATGAAGAGCGCCGGAGTCATAGCTTTAAAGCCGATGCTGAAACATTCGCAGAAGTTGTTGAATTGCAATACTCCGCGAGGAACATACAGGAAGAAGGTAAATGCCAGTGCCATGAAGGAACCGATTACCAAGCCTTTAGAAGAGTTGCAGTCTGCAAAAGCTTGTGCAACGCCTGCACCTTCCAGGATGCCACCAGTATAAAGCATACCGAATACGCAGCCTGCAATCAAAATTGCCAAGGGCAGTACCAAGTCGATGATTTTGCCGTTACCGGTAATGGTTTCAGCTTCTTCGTTTTGGTATTCAGCAGGAACAAGTACTTCAGTACCATATTTCTTTTCATAAGCAGCCATGGTTGCGAAATCTTTACCGCTCCAGATGAGGAACATCAGGAACGCAAGAGTGAACCAAGCATAATAGTTGTAAGGAATGGTTTGCAGGAACAGTTGGAAACCGTCAATCTTGCTACCTTCCGGCAAGGAGGAGCTTACTGCTGCTGCCCAGCTGGAAACGGGAGCAATAATACAAATCGGAGCTGCAGTAGCGTCGATGATGTAAGCCAGTTTTGCACGGGTAACTTTAAATTTATCAGTTACCGGACGCATTACGGTACCAACGGTTAAGCAGTTGAAGTAGTCATCGATGAAGATGAGCATACCCAAGAAGGAAGTTACAAAAAGAGCACTTGCTTTGCCCTTGATGTTGCGTGCTGCCCATTCGCCATAAGCTTTGGAAGCACCGGATTTGGAAATAGCTGCAACCAAAATGCCCAAGAGTACCAAGAAAACCAAAATGTTAACGTTACCGCCAACTTTAGCTTCCATAATGGTGAACATGGTGTCGATTGCAGAAATAACATTGAAATCGCAGAACATCAGCGCACCGGTAAGAATACCTACAATCAAAGAGATATAAACCTCTTTAGTGTACAGAGCCAAAGCGATGGTGATGAGCGGTGGTACTAAGGACCAAATTGTTTGTGACATAATTTCCCTACTTTCTCAAATTCAATAATAACGGCTTTATTATATCATCTTTATCTAATTATTTAAACCAAATTATCAGATGTTTTGTAAAAAATGTTACGCATTAGAAATATTTTAAGATAAATGGATATGCAATGGTCAAAGCCAAGGCAATACTTCCCGTTTCAATATCAATATGTCCA
>CALCUU010000047.1 GCA_937906915.1 uncultured Phascolarctobacterium sp.
TTCAAAGTAGTAGCCTTGTGGAGCATGGCAGCCAAGCGACATTCTTCCAGCATATCAAGGTTATTGTTACTGGAAGTTCCGTCAGTGCCTAGACCTACGCAAATACCTTTTTCCAGCATTTTATCTACGGGAGCAATACCGCTCGCCAGCTTCAGATTGCTTTGAGGGTTATGAGCTACGCGCACATTCTTCGCAGCCATAATATCCATATCTTCATCGGTAAGATGAACTGCGTGGGCGGCAATTGTGCCACAGTCAAACATTCCTAATTTATCCATCATCACGATGGGAGTAACACCGTGCTCTTTAACGTAGTCCTCTACTTCGCCCTTAGTTTCGCAAAGGTGCATTTGAATTTCTACGTTATTTTCTTTGGCAGCAGCGATAACTTTTTCTAAATAATCAACGGGACAGGTGTAGGGAGCGTGAGGGCCAAAGGTTACGCGGATGCGTCCCTTATCATAACCGTTCCAGTCCTTAGCAAATTGAATGTTTTCTGCAAGCTTATCGTCTTTGTCAGGAGCAAGACCAATCAAGCCACGACAAAGGTTGGCACGAATACCAAGCTCTGCACAGGCTTTGGCAACGTCGTCCATAAAATAGTACATATCTGCGAAGCAGGTAGTACCGCCTTTAAGCATTTCTACGATACCGAGCATTGCGCCCCAGTAAATATCTTTGGCACCCATCTTAGCTTCAAAGGGCCAGATTTTATTTTCCAGCCAATCCATCAGAGCCATATCGTCAGCATAACTACGCAGCAAAGTCATGGAAACGTGTCCGTGGGTATTTACCATACCTGCGGTTGCAAGCTTTCCTGCTCCGTCAAGTACCTCTGCATCTTCGAAAGCAGCAGGAACTTCCGTACCAACGTAAACAATCTTATCGTCCTCAATAGCGATGTAATTCATCTCGCCATTGGGAGTGTGGAGTAATTCTACGTTTTTTATAAGTAACTTACTCATAAAATCACCTCTTAAACTTTTGTAATCAACAATCTAATAATGAGCAATCTTATTATTTTCAAGCAACAATCAATGCAAAAATAGTGACATTTAATCAAGAAAATATTGCAATGAGCAAATTTGTTTGAGCGAAGCGAGTTATTTGCGAAGCAATATTTTCATACTAAAAGGAACGTTAAATTTTTGGCATGTTGCAGAAAATAATAAATTGCGAATTTCTAACACGTCTTATTTTTCCAAACCTAACTGACGCTTTGAGTAATGCTCTTCGTAAAAAGAGTGCATTATTTCTGCATCCTCGTTAGAAAGCTCTACCGCTCCCCCACAGCTTTGGCAGATGATGGCGATTTGAGCAGCCTTTTCTAAAATTTCGCAAAC
>CALCUU010000048.1 GCA_937906915.1 uncultured Phascolarctobacterium sp.
GAAACTATCTGTGAAGCAATTGTAGCAACAGCAGGACCTTCAACGCCTGTATTCATCGCAAAAACTGTAATGCAGTTTAAAGCTACATTTATAATTGATGATGCAATAATTGCCATAAGCGGAGTTTTACTGTCACCGAGTGCTCTTAAAATCGCAGAGCAAAGATTATATGCAATCGTTGAAAACAAACCGCCAAAAATTAACACAATAACATTAAAAAGAGAGAAGTTTTCAATCTCAAAATCCCTCATTTTTGATAACATCAAAATTTTCAATGTCAAAAACAGCCATTTTTGATATTGAAAGCTCTGCGAAAAGTGTTTCAATGTCAAAATCATAGTTTTAATTAAAACACAAATCCCCCATCCTTACTGGCTCCTGTAAGGTGGGGGATTTATGCTTGGGGGAAATTTCAGATCATTTGAAGCTTTATATAAATGTAGGGGATTTTAGATATCTACGATGTCGTAGGGTTTAGGTTTTTTCTTGTTGGGGGTAATTTCGTCTTCTACGCCTTTTATTGCGTAGCCTTCCATGGAAGTAAAAATTTCGTCAGCGAGAATTTGTCCGATGCTTTCAAATTCTTTCTCTTTCTTTTTACTAACCAGTTCCGGGTCTTGTTTTTTAACTGCTAGCATAGCGTTTACCTCCTTTGCAGCTTAGTGCATTTTTTAGCGGGGGTATTCTTCTACAGCCAAAGCTTCTGCGTGAGCTTCAGCGTAAATTTTTTCGGTTTCTTTCATTTCTTCTTTAAGTTTTTCTACGACGCCCGGTTTCTTTTCTACGGGGGCACCGCATTCGTGGCAGAATTTAGAATTTGCCAGAATTTCTTTTTGGCAGCAGGGGCAGGTGGTTTTAGGAAGTGCGCCACACAGCTTTTTCATTCTGATATCTGCTACTTGTTTTTTCAATTCGTTAACTTCTGCCATGGAAGCTGCTACAACTGCGAAGTTGTCTACCAAGTGTTCCGGCGCATTGCCTGCTTCTACGAAGTGGTTATACATTTTTTCGCCAATTTTTACATAGTGCTCGCGGATTCGTGCTTCTGCTTTTTCGATTGCTGCGTTCAGCTTTTGAATTTCCATAGTTGCCTCTGCTTTCTCGCCAACGGTTTTTGCGATGGCTTCAGTTTTTTCTCCGGCGGATTTCGCCATATCTTTTATTTGTTCAAAAATTTCCATTTGTAATTCCTCCTTTGGGAACAACCAACTCTTTGGTCTAGCTTGATTATAGCAGTAATGTTATTTTTTGTTGTTAAGGAAGAGTTAAGTTATGTTGACGTATTTGCGACGAAAGGCTACTGCAATCGACAGCTAGTGCTGTGATTTTACATTATAGTTGCTTTTAGAAATATTCCTGTATCAAAAGTAACAAAAACTTCACCAAAAGGGTGTTACAAAATTTGCGAAATATAGTATAATGTTTACATAACAAAGTGGATTGTCTTCTATTTTGTCAGTACTGAAACCTTTTGAAGAGGATACTTTGTCAAATTTAATAATACTATTTTGAGGTTAAAATGTTTTTCGACACTTACGATACACCTGTATTCAGACCTCCCAGCGAAGCACGTAGCTTTATCCTGCGCGTGACCAGAGGTTGTGCTCACAACAAGTGCACTTACTGCAATATGTACCGCGGAGTGCCTTTCCAAATATTAAAAGATGAAGAAATCTCTCGCCAAATTGCTCTTGCTGCTCATTACGGCAAGGATAGAGTGCGTAGAGTGTTCTTGGCAGACGGCGACGCTTTGGTGTTGCCCACCGCAAAGCTTTTGAAAATTTTACAAGCCTTGCGCGATACTTTCCCCAAGCTGCAAAGGGTTAGCTCTTACGCAGCACCTAAAGATATTCTTCGTAAAAGCGAAGAAGAACTGCGCCAGCTTAAAGAGGCGGGCTTACAGCTTTTGTACTACGGTATGGAAACTGGTGACGACGTTACCTTAAAGGCTGTCAACAAAGGCGTTAATGGCGAGGAAGCAGTTGAAGCCGGCAGACGTGTTACTGCCAGCGGAATGAAGCTTTCCATTATGGTTATCTTGGGTTTGGCAGGTAAGGAAGGCAGTCATCGCCACGCCATTGAAACTGCCAAAGCAATTAACATCATCAAGCCTACCATGTGGAGCGCTCTTTGCCTGATGCTTTATCGTGGCAGCGAGCTTTTAGACCAGTTTGAACGTGGTGAGTTTAATCCTCTGTCTCCTGCGGAGCTGATGGAAGAATTATATACGATTATGGAAAATGTAAATTTGCCGGAAGATAGACATTGCCTTTTCCGTAGCAATCACATTTCCAATTACATTCCTCTTGCGGGAACTTTGCCCAAGGATAAGCAAAGACTGCTTGCGGAAATTAAATACAGCGCTCAAGAATTGAGCAAGCTGAAAAAATGGGATGTTTATAACAATACTGAGTATTGAGCATAAGCCATAAGGCTGACATATATTATAGGAAGCATTTTGATTTGAGGAGGGTTTACGTTATGATTCGTGAAAGACGTAATAAAGAAAAACTTGCTTCATATTATAAGAAGTTTATGGAAGAGGGTATTATTGACCCTAACGTACATCCGTGGGTAGCAGAATCTTGGCAACGTTGCCACGCTTTGGGCTTGCCTCACGATACTTTGCCCAGAATTAACAAGCTGAGCAAGAGTGAAATTGCAACTCACCAAAAAACACACGAATTTATTGTTAAATATGTTGATGGTTTGTACGAGCAAAGCAAGCAGCATTTTAACATTCATAATTTGAGTATGCTTTTGATTGACGAAAACGGTTACGTTATTAAAAATTACGCTTTGCCGTTTTTCCAACGTGTAATCGAAGATATTCAAGGTATGCGTGTTTTGGAAGAGGATGTAGGCACTTCCAGTATTAGTATTGCTCGCGAGCATAATGTACCTTTCTTGATGTTTGGTCCCGAAATGTGGATTAAAGACCAACATAGCGGTGACGCTTGCAGTGCTCCCATTAGTGTTGACGGCAAGATTCGCTATATTATTTCTTTCTTTAGCCTTGACCAAACCGATTTGCCCTACGATTTACTGCTTAGCCTGCTTTTGACTATGAAGTATTCCATTGAGCAACACCTTTCCATGCTGGAACGTTGGACCATTAACCAAATTATGATGGAACAACTGCCTGTTAGCGTTTACTGGGTGGGTAAAGATTCTGAAATTAAATATTGCAACGAAAATGCTCGCAAGCGCTTGGAAGGCAAGAAGAAATTGGAAGACGTGTTCTTAAACTATGAACACATTCCCGTGAAGAAAGCTTTAAAAGGCGGAGCAACCCATCGTCGCGAAATTACTTGGATTACCCAAGACCGTACTTATGAAGATATCACCACCGTTATGCCCATCAAAGTGGGTAGCGAAGTGGAAAGTGCTTTGGTGCTTTCCATGTCCATCGAGGATTTGAAGACTACCATTGCTCACGCAACCGGTTATAGCTCTCGCTACAGCTTGTATTCCATGGTTGGTGAAACCAGTGAATTTTTGGCACTGCAACACAAAGCAACCCGTGTTGCTCGCACCGACAACAATATTTTGCTTCAAGGTGAACCTGGTACCGGCAAGCAACGTTTGGCGCATGGTATTCATCAAGCAAGCTCCCGTGCTGCTGCGCCCCTTATTGTTGTTAAATGCGTAAATGCTCCGTTGAAAGAATTGGAAGCTGAATTCTTCGGACGTATGGACGGCGACCAACCTATTGCCGGCAAACTGGAGCTTTCCATTGGCGGTACTCTTTTCTTAGACGAAGTAGAAAAACTGCCTGTAGAAATTGGCGATAAATTGGCAGATGCTTTGCTGTACGGCAGGGTTAATAGAGAAACCGGTATCGTTAAGAAATTTAACGTGCGTGTAATTGCAGCTTGCGATTCTAATTTGAAACGCTTGGCTGACAAAGGTCTCTTCTCCCGTAAATTGTACGAGCTGGTGCTTGATACTACCATGCGCGTACCGCCCCTGCGCGAACGTGTTAAGGATATCGAAGTTATTGCAACACATATCCTTGCGGAAATGTCTGCTCAACATAATTTGCCTCCGAAACGTTTGGCACCGGAAGCTGTTAGCATGCTTTTGAACTGCAGCTGGCCCGGTAACATTAAGCAACTGCAAGGCGTAATTGAGCAAGCATTCTTCCATACTCCCGGTAGCGTTATCGAAGCAGAAAATATTAAGCTGCCCGGTGACCGTACTTTGGAAAAATCTTGGAAGTACGATAAAGATGCTTTCATTGCGGCGTGGAAATCTGCTGGCGGTAACATTAGTAAGCTGGCTACCATGCTTGACGTTAGCCGCGTAACCTTGTACCGTTATTTGAAGAAATACGGCTTAGGACCTAAGGGCTCTGAAGAATAAAATTAAAATTTGAAGGCTGTCTCCGTTTGGAGACAGCCTTTTTGTGTTCAATTTGTGTTGTGAATGTAAAATCATTGTATAAAGTGTACAAAAATAACATAAAGCGTTTGTGATTGAAGTAAATTTGGTCTATAATGAAAGTGGTTTAATTTGATATTTATATTAACGTCAGGACAAAAGGTTAGGAGGCAAGGTCTTATGCGAATCGTTCCCTCAAGTAAGAAAATTTATGCATTGAGTAGTGCCTTCTTGATACTATTCCTGACATTATCCATAACCTGTTTAAATTTATTTAAGAATAGATTGGTAGATGAAGCCCGCGTTACGGGGCAGGCATTGCCCGATGAATTTATGGTGACAGATTATCACGCCATGATAAACGGGTTGTTGATAATTTTTGCGTCCATCACCGCATTTGGTTTGTATATGTATCTGCGCGGAGAAAGAATGACGAAGGCTGCGGAATCCATGAACGAAGTAGTGCGTGTCATGGGTAATGTATATTACGCAGTGTACCGCATCAATTATGAGCAGGGTACTTATATCAGACTTAAAGGTAGTGAGCATTTAGGAGCCAATACTCCCGAAGAAGGCGATTATGAATACCTTTTGCAAAAAATGTTGAAGTATGTAGCCCGTGATACCTACGATGAATTTGCCAAAACCTTTTCTTTGGAGAACATTCGCAAGCTGGTGTCAGAAAAGATTTGGGACTTTGGCGGTGACTTCCAAGGCTGGTACGGCAAGGAATACAGGTGGGTAAACATTCGCCTGTTGTGTGATTCTCAACTTAAAACCGGCGAAATTATTATGTGCTTTAGAGAAGTTGACGCAGAAAAACGTATTCAGCTGGAGCATATGCAAATTACGGAAGACGCTTTGGAATCTATCAAGAAGACTACGGAATCCAAGAGCATGTTCTTCTCCAGTATGTCCCACGATATGCGCACTCCTTTGAATGGCATTATTGGTCTTTCGGAATTGGCAGGCAAGCATATTGATGAGCCTGAAAAAGTTGAAGAATACCTGAAAAAGATTAACAGCTCCAGTAAACAGCTTTTATCCTTAATAAATGACATTTTGGATATGTCCAAGATGGAATACGGCAAGCTGGAAACCAACGACGAGCCTTTTGACCTGCGTGCTTCCATTGAAGATTACATTGCTCCTCTGGAATTGCAAGCGCACAAGGATAACAAGGATTTTATTTACGAATACGAGGTAGAGCACAATCTGGTTTGCGGTGATTTTTCGCGAATTGGTCAAATTTTGAATAATATTATTTCCAACGCAATCAAGTACACTCCTGCCAAAGGAACTATTGCCTTTTCGGTGAAGGAAGTTGTGCATATGGGTTCTGTTAGTAAATACCAATTTACTGTTGCAGATACAGGCTTTGGTATGACGGACGAGTTCCTGCAAAAAATCTTCGTTCCCTTTGAACGTGATATGCGCTTTGGCGCTCGCAAGGCAATGGGTACCGGCTTGGGTATGACCATTGTAAAAAATCTTGTAACGCAGATGAATGGTGATATTACCATCAACAGTGAAGTTAATAAGGGAACCTGCGTTATTATAACTTTACCGCTGAACTTACAAGGAGAATGTAAGAAGTGCGGAGAATTATGTAAATTAGGTGTAATTAAGCCTAAGCTGACAGATGGTGAGGCAGTGGATTTCACTGGTCACAAAATTCTGGTGGCAGAAGATAACGAAATCAATATGGAAATCGTAACTGAACTTTTGAGCATGAAAGGCATTGAGGTTATTCAAGCGTGGAACGGAAGGGAAGCCGTAGAAGCATTTGAAAAATCTGCTATTGGCGAAATTAGTTTAGTCTTAATGGATATGCAAATGCCTGAAATGGACGGTTGCGAAGCGACACAAGCAATTAGAAGCCTGAAACGAGGGGATGCGTCAAGGGTACCCATCATTGCTGTTACCGCTAACGCTTTTGCAGAAGATATTTCTGCAACGACGGCAGCAGGTATGAACGCGCATATTTCCAAGCCGATTAACTTCAAGGCTTTAGAAAAAACAATGGCTGAATTTATAATATAGGAAAGGTTAAAAAGGGTTTATGATGAATATCTGGGATTTGGAAAAAATAACTGAGGCCGATGTGGCGAATACCTTAGAAGAACGCTTCATGGGTAGCGAAGCGCTGTATGTACGTTTCTTGAAAAAGCTTTTAGTAGATGCAAATTACGGACAATTAAAAGAAGCAGTACAGCTTGGCGATATGAAGAACGTGGAAATGAAAGCCCATACTTTAAAGGGCGTGTGCGCTACTTTAGGCTTAACTGAATTAAGCAGTAAGTTTAGCCGTGTGGTGGAAATGGTGCGCCATGGCGAACTTGACGATGTAAAACTGCGTGCCCACGTGGAAGATGCAGGTAGCAAATTGCGCCAAGTGCTGATGGTTATTCAAGAGTTGTAAGGGAAGAGGACTTTGTATGCAAAAATTTATAAATAACCCTGATACTTTGACGGCGGAGATGCTAGAGGGTTTAGCTCTTGCTCACGCTGACATTGTTTCCTTAGAATTGGGTGGCAAATTAGTTGTAAATAAAAAATTGGCAGAAGCTGACCGTGTGACCATCGTAACCTTGGGGGGTAGTGGTCACGAACCTGCTTTTTGTGGCTTTGTTGGTGAAGGTATGGTAGACGTTGCCGTAGTTGGTGATG
>CALCUU010000049.1 GCA_937906915.1 uncultured Phascolarctobacterium sp.
CCCTTTGCGGTGCTTTTAGGTGATGACGTTGTTGACGGCGAAGTTCCTGCCTTGAAACAGCTTATTGACGTTTATGATAAAACTGGTAGCAGTGTTCTTGGCGTGCAAGAAGTTCCTCTGGAAAAAGTTTCCAGCTACGGCATTGTTGCTTCCGAACCTACGGAAGATGCTCGCACCTTCACTGTAACCGATATGGTAGAGAAGCCTCCTGTTGCAGAAGCTCCTTCTCGTTTGGCAGTGTTGGGTCGCTATGTAATCAATCCGGAAATTTTCCCCATCTTGGAAGTTACCCAACCCGGTCGTGGCAATGAAATTCAATTGACCGATGCGCTCCAAGTTTTGGCGAAGGAACAAGCAATGTATGCTTACAACTTTGTTGGTCGTCGCTATGACGTAGGCGATAAACAAGGCTTCCTGGAAGCAACTGTGGAAATGGCATTGAAACGTGACGATTTGCGCGACAAGTTCTTAACCTATTTGCAAGGCATCGTTGCTAAAGAAACTGGCAAGTAAAATTTTAGGCCACTCGTTTTATAACGAGTGGTCTTTTGATTTTGCTAAGAGTTTTTGGTAAAATGAATGATGATAATTAAATTGGAAAAGAGTTTGTTAAAATGCAATTAGTAGTAGATAACGTGGCAAAAGCCTTTGGCATAAACGAAATATTTAAAAATGTAAGCTTCATGGTTGAACAGGGCGAGCATCTTGGCTTGGTAGGCGTTAATGGTAGTGGCAAGACTACCTTGCTCCGTTGCCTGCTTAATCCTGACTACGTGGATAGCGGTGTGATTAAGTTTGAGCCCGGTACCAGTGTTGGTTACGTGCAACAAGGCTTTACTGATATTGCAGGAACCATTTGGCAATTTATGATGAATAGCTGTCCGGAAGTTTTAAATTTGCGAGACAAGCTTCAACAATTGGAAGAAGCCTCTGCAGATTTAGACGGAGCAGAGCTTGAAGAAGTGTTGGAAGAATACGCTCGCGTTACAAAACGCTATGAGCATATTGACGGATATAATTTGGAAGCTCGCATTAAACGCGTGCTGATTGGCTTGGGCTATAAAGAAGATTGGTGGGAGAAGGACGCTACAACCTTGAGCGGTGGTCAAAAAACTCGCTTGATGTTGGCGGCTGCCCTCGTCCGCAATCCGGACTTTATGATTCTTGACGAACCTACCAACCACTTGGATATTCTTATGACCCAATGGTTAGAGGGTTATTTGAAGGAGTTCCGTGGCGGCTTGATTGTTGTCAGCCATGACCGTGCCTTTTTGGATAACGTGGCAACCCGCATTTTAGAAATGGAAGGCGGCAAGCTGCAAAGCTTTAAGGGTAATTACACTAAATATTTGGAGCAAAAGGCAATTCAAACTCAAACCTTGGAGGCTGCCTACAACGCTCAACAAGAATATATTGCCAGAACGGAAGCCTACATTCGTCGCTTCAAAGCTGGTATAAAAAGTAAAATGGCTCGTGGTCGTCAGTCCCAACTGGATAGATTGGAACGCATTGACGCACCTGTATATAATGAAGAATTTGAACTAAGGCTTCCTCCTGCGGCAGAATGTGCTGACAGGGTACTTATTATGGAAGATTTAACCATTGGCTACGGGGACAACGTACTTGCCAAAGGTATTAACCTTACCCTGCGCCGAGGAGAGAAGGCTGCCCTTTTAGGTGCCAACGGTACGGGCAAGACCACCCTGTTGAAAACAATCTTAGGCGAGGTTGACCCGCTAAAGGGCAAGGCGAAGATTGGTAGTCGCGTGCAGATTGGTTACTTCTCCCAAACCTATGAAAGACTTAATCCTCAGCAGACCTTGCTGGAAAACTTCGTCATTGAATATGGCTTTACGGAAGAGCACACTCGTTCTATGCTTGGTGGAATGCTTTTCCACGGTGACGACGTGTTTAAGGAAATTGGTACGCTAAGTGGCGGGCAGAAGGCTCGCTTGGTTTTGCTGAAGCTTGTTCTTGACGGTGCAAACTGCCTGGTATTGGACGAACCTACCAACCATTTGGACATTATGGCTCCC
>CALCUU010000050.1 GCA_937906915.1 uncultured Phascolarctobacterium sp.
TAATTGAGGTTATTATAAGATACGTTATATAAAAACCATTCTCGCTTACAAAGCCTGTACCAAATGATGAGGCTAGATTTACAAATATGGAACCAAGCAAAACTATGGTAATAATTTGTATCATAATTTATGGATATATACAAGTTATTTTTGTCTAAATTTTTTTGAAAAAAGTCTAGAAAAACAAAGTTTTCTACATTAAATAAGGCGCTCCCTAACGGGAACGCCTTAAAATTTTTATGATACAGTTAAAAATTACATGCCACGGCTAGCAACGATATCAACGCCCAAGCCAAGAATGTCTTTAACAACTACGTCGCCAGCTTTGATGGGAGCTTGTACTTTAATGCCACGCAGGTATGCAGCGCAGTCCAAAACTCTTTCTTTAGGCAGAACGGTAGAAGATACTACGGGCAGCAAGGGGAGCAAGCCACCTTCTACTGCTACGGTAGTAGTGAGCATTCTTTTGGGAGCAGTTACTTCGTCAGCAGCATATTTAGGACCGCGGGGGCAGGTGTTACCGGTAACGTTGGTAACTTTGCCATCTTCAATGGTTACGGTCATTTCGCAGCCCATAGGGCACATAATGCAGTTCATAACTCTAGTTTCAACAGCCATTTTATACCCTCCTTCTTACAGTACCAAACCAACGGTGATTTCTTCGCCAATCAGGTCGAATTTAGCAGCAGGAATTTCTACTGCGATCATTTCACTGGGTTTAGCAACGGGCAACGGTTTGCTGAGGAGCACATTGTCGCCACTCTTAATTTCAAGACGTACTTTACGGTGAGGAGCACCTACACGCATAAAGAGTTTAACTTTTTCGTCAGCAGTGTTTTCGGTAGGCATGGTAAGTTTTTGCGGAACGCAGGTTCTTACGCCGTTGATAGCGCTAACCTTAACTTCGCGGGTTTCGCCTTCCATTTTGCCCATAGCTTTCAATGCTGCATATTTACCAGCGATTTCTGCTTCGTCAGATACGAAGTCTACCAAATCGTGTACGTGAACTACGTTGCCAGCAGCAAAGAAGCCGTCAAGGCTGGTTTCACGATGTTGGTCAACAACAGGACCAGCAGTCAACGGAGCCATATCCAAGTTCAAGCCATTGGACAATTCGTTTTCAGGAATGAGGCCAACGGAAAGAAGTACGGTATCGCATTCGATATCAAATTCAGTACCGGGGATGGGAGCCATCTTATCGTCAACTTTCGCAACGGTAATACCGGTTACGCGGGTTTCGCCATGAATTTTAACGATGGTGTGGGACAGATACAGAGGAATGTCGTAATCGTGCAAGCATTGTACGATGTTACGGGTCAAGCCGTTAGAGAAGGGGCAGATTTCAAGTACAGCTTGTACTTTGCAGCCTTCGAGGCTCATACGGCGAGCCATTACGAGGCCGATGTCGCCAGAACCCAAAATAACGATTTTGTGACCGGGCAGATAGCCTTCCATATTTACCATACGTTGTGCAGCGCCTGCAGTGAATACGCCAGCGGGACGTTCACCCGGAGTACGGATAGCGCCACGAGTACGTTCACGGCAACCCATGGTCAGGATAACGGTTTTGCCTTTAAGTTCCAGCAAGCCTTTTTCCGGGCTAACTGCGATAACGGTTTTATCAGGTTTAACTTCGAGAACCATGGTATCAACCAAGGTTTCGATTTCCGGTTTGTCTTTAATCATTTCGATGCAACGATAAGCATAGCCAGGACCGGTCAATTCTTCTTTGAAGTGATGCAGGCCAAAGCCATTGTGAATGCATTGTTGCAGAATGCCGCCAAGTTCGCGGTCACGTTCGATAACGATAATCTTTTTAGCGCCATTTTCCCATGCGCTGTAAGCAGCAGAAAGACCAGCAGGGCCGCCGCCAATAATAATTACATCATATAATTGGTTCATAATTATTCCTCCCCGCCATCAGCTGCATATTTTTCGTAGAACATATTGGAATCAGTACGTTCTTTCAAAACTTCGGTAATGGGAATGTTCAGTTCGCGAGCCAAAATTTGGGTAACACGCGGACCACAGAAGCCACCTTGGCAACGACCCATACCTGCACGGGTACGACGTTTTACGCCGTCAACAGTACGTGCGCCAACAGGAGAGTTGATTGCTTCTACGATTTCACCTTCGGTGATGGTTTCGCAGCGGCAAATTACACGACCGTAGAGGTTGTTTTCTTCGATTGCTTTAGCTTGTTCAGTTCTGGTCATGCGCAAGAAAGCTTTTTTCTTGGGCAGTTCAGCTTTGAAATTAGCTTTTTTAGCAGCACCGCTTACACGAGCGATTTCTGCAGCAACAAGTTCGCCAACTGCAGGAGCAGCGGTCAAACCGGGGGATTGCATACCAGCAGCATTGAAGAAGCCTTCAACATCGGAAGGACCAATGATGAAATCGCCGGTGCTGGAAACTGCACGCAAGCCTGCGAATTGGGTAATAGCTTGACCCATGGGCAGGTTGGGGATCAGTTTACGAGCAGAGGTCATGATTTCGTTCATGCCTTCGTTGGTAACTGCATGGTCTTCTTTATCTTCCAATTCATTAGCGTTGGGGCCAATGAAGGTGTTACCGTGGGTAGTGGTGCAAACCAAAATACCTTTGGATTTTTTGGTGGGGCAGGGGAATACGATGCCGTAAACCAAGCTATTGCAAGCGGTTTTATCGAACAAAATGTATTCGCCTTTACGAGCAGTAATAGTAAAGCTGTCATCGCCAGCCAATTTAGCAATTTCGTCAGCGTAAACGCCAGCAGCGTTAACTACATATTTAGTTTTGATAACGCCTTTGTTAGTTTCAACGCCTGCAATGCGACCGTCTTCTTTAATGAAGCCCAAAACTTTGGTATCGCACATAACTTCTGCACCGTTTTGTACTGCGCATTGAGCAAATGCTACAGTTGCGCCAAAGGGCCAGCACACACCAGCACTGGGAGCCCACAAAGCGCCTTTAACGTTTTGCAGATTAGGTTCTTGCTCAACTACTTCGTCAGCAGCCAAAATTTGCAAGCCTTCAACACCGTTAGCATTGCCACGTGCCATCAGCTCTTGCAAAGTTGCCATTTCTTCGTCAGTAGTAGCAACAACCAAGGAACCAGTCCATTTAATATCTAAATCCAGTTCTTTTTCCAATTGATGATACAATCTGTTACCACGTACATTGGTAATAGCTTTCAAGCTACCGGTAGGAGCGTCAAAGCCAGCGTGCAAAATAGCACTGTTTGCTTTAGTAGTACCCAAAGAAACGTCGGGTTCTTTTTCTACCAAAACACATTGTAAATCATATTTGGAAAGTTCACGTAAAATAGCAGTACCGACAATACCGCCGCCGATAACGACAACGTCAGTAGATTTTACAAATTCCATTCCTTCACTTCCTCACTGAATTTTAAAAATAATAATGCACTTTCATTCTAACACAAAATAATTAAAAAAAGAACTATTTTATGATAACATATAATGTAGAAAAGCAAGTTTTTATCCACATATTTATTAACAGCCTGTTGATAAAGGAGGTGCCTGTATGCGCAAGATTTTACTTCTTACCCTCTTCCTGTGCAGCTTAATTTTTACAGCCTTCGCCGCAGAAAACAAAGAGCAGGAAATAGCCCTGGTTACTCCTGCTGAAACCATCACCCTTGAGGAAATGAACGCACGCTTAAATAAGGGAGAAGGCACAGATTTATACCTAAAGCTGGCTGATAACGAGGTTGCCGTTTATAAAAATGCAGGCAAAGACCGTTCCCTGCGCAGGCAAATTGTCCTCACCACGCCCAATAGCGATATGTTGCGTTTATATACCAACGATAAAAACACCTTCCGCCAAATGTCTAAGCTGCTGCGTGATTACGAAGAAGGCAATAAAAACTTCAACGGTTACTACGTGATTACGGATGTTGACCCGGAAAAAGAAGTAAGCGATAAAATTACCATCTATCGCTTTTGGTTCATGAAGCTGGAAAAAGAACGCCACAGTCGTCGCATACCCATAGGCATCGGTATTGGCATAGGTGGGGGACACCATCGCGGTCCGTGGATTGGCATTGGACTTTAAAGCAAAGTAACTTATATCTAATTGGAGAACACCAGTGAAATTCTTAAAAATTATATTCCTTATAGTAACAATACTTTTTGCACTTGTTGGTTGTAAGCCTAATAATGTTGATGCACCCGTCGCCGCTGTCGTAGGCAAGGTTGTTAAAGTTGTTGATGGCGACACCGTTCATGTTTACAACAGCAAGGGAACCTACAAAATTCGTCTTTCCGGCATAGATGCGCCGGAGCGCGGTCAAGCCTACGGAAAACGTGCCAAAGAACATTTAACCCAGCTTGTTGCAGGCAAGCAGGTAATCGCCATTGTAGAAAGCAAGGATAGATACGGACGCTACGTTGCTAAAATAAATTGCAACAGCCAAGATGTTTGCGCCCAAATGCTCAAGGCAGGCTACGCCTGGCACTACAAAAAATATGACGGCAACAAGTATTACACAGAACTGCAACAGGAAGCACGCAAATCAAAACGAGGCTTGTGGGCAGATAAGAAACCTTTAGCTCCGTGGGATTACCGCAAAATGCAAAAAGAAAAGTATAGTGAGAAGATGTAAAAATAAAAACAAATAATTTTATATAACTGGAGGTATTTTATGAACATTAACCCTAAATATTTTGTTGGTCTTGGTGGATTTGCCCTAACAGGTTTAATTGCGCTGGCAATTTTCCTCGGCTCTTGGACTATTGTCGAAACTGGTGAGCGTGGCGTTGTTTTAAGACTTGGTCGCTATGCAGAAACCATGGACGAAGGCTTGAACTTTAAAATTCCCGTGGTGGATAAGGTTGTAAAGCTTAACATTCGCGACGTTAATCTTGGCGTAGATACTGAGGTTAGCTCCGGCGACATGCAAACCATTCGCGTAAAAACTTCTTTGATTTACGCACTTGACCCTCAAAACGTAGGCACCATTTACCAAAAGTACAATGTGAACTACGAAAACATTTTGATTAAACCCTTGCTCTTAGAATCTATCAACAGCGTAGTTGCTAATTATCCCATCGAAGCTTTCGTTGAAAAACGTGCAGAAATCTCTGAACGTATTAAAGAAACCTTCCTTTCCAAAGCTGGTCACAATGGCATTATCGTAAAAAGCCTGATGATTACCGAGCATGACTTTAGCGACGAGTTCAACAAGGCAATCGAAGATAAAAAGATTGCGGAACAAGGCGCACTTAAAGCTAAGTACGATTTGGAACGTGTAACCCTGGAAGCTAAGGCGCAAATGGAAAAACAAAAATCCCTTAATCAAATGGTTCTTCAAGAAAAAGCCATTGATAAGTGGGACGGCAAGCTGCCTCAATATTTCAGCGGTGGCGAATTGCCTTTTATTATGAGCAAATAAATAAGTAAAAAAGGACGGCTCGTAAGAGCCGTCCTTTTTCGTTCAGGCAGAATTAAAAAAACCTTAATCTGCATCCGGTTGATTCCCATCCGGAAAAACAGTATAATGAGGCAAAATGTGAAACACGGGAGGAAAGGGTTATGAAAAAGTGGATGGTTTTTCTGCTGATGATCT
>CALCUU010000051.1 GCA_937906915.1 uncultured Phascolarctobacterium sp.
TTTTTATGACCCTGACCCCAGTGACTTACAAATGGTGCGAGACGGTTGGGAGCTTGCGAAAAAGGCAATCGCTGCTCGCGAGGCAGACATCTTCATCTTAGACGAGCTGAATATCGTGCTTGCCACTAAGATGCTTCCTACGGAAGAGGTTGTAGAGTTCTTAGGACAACATAAAGACGAAGTAGAAATTATTCTGACGGGGCGTGGTGCTCCTATGGAGATTATGAATATAGCAGATTTAGTGACCGATATGAAGGAAGTTAAGCATTATTTTTCTAAGAGTGTTAGCTCCCGCAATGGTATCGACCACTAAGATAAGGAGAGAGTAGAATGGGAAAACCGATAGTTGCCATCGTTGGCAGACCTAATGTAGGTAAATCTACATTATTCAATATTTTTGCTAATAGCAGAATCTCTATCGTTGAGGATACCCCCGGTGTTACCCGCGATAGACTTTATGCAACCGCTGAATGGCTTGACCACGAATTTATGATGGTTGATACCGGTGGTATCGAAATCATGAACGCTGACGCAATTGCTGTGTCCATTCGTCAACAAGCGCAAATTGCTATTCGTGAAGCAGATGTTATTCTTTTCGTTTGCGATGCACGTACCGGCATCAGTACTGAGGACGCAGACGTTGCTAGAATTTTACGTCAATCTAAAAAACCTATCGTCCTTGCAATCAATAAGGCGGATTCTCCTAAACAAGAGATGAACGTTTACGAGTTCTATAATCTTGGTATTGGCGAACCCATCCCTGTATCTGCAGCAAACCATTTGGGCTTGGGCGATTTGTTGGACGCTATTGTTGCTAAGTTTGGCGATAAAAATACCTTTGGCGAGCCTGAAGACGAAGATGAAATTAAAGTTGCGTTGATTGGTCGTCCTAACGTTGGCAAATCTTCCATCTTTAATGCGTTGGTAGGCGAAGAGCGTTCCATCGTAAGTAATGTAGCTGGTACAACCCGTGATGCTATTGACACTCCTGTTGTGCGTAATGGTCAACGTTATTTGTTCATTGATACTGCAGGTATGCGTCGTAAATCTAAAATTGATGAACCCATTGAAAAATATAGCATTATGCGTTCCTTGCGCGCAGTAGACCGTTGCGACGTAGTTCTGATGGTTTTTGACGCAGTGGAAGGCGTAACTGAGCAAGATAAAAAGATTGTTGGCTACGCACATGAAGCTGGCAAGGGCGTAATCCTTGTTGTAAATAAGTGGGACCTCTACGAAAAAGATAACACTTCCACCTTGCGCTACACCGAAATGCTCCGTAAGGAACTGGTGTTCCTGCAATATGCTCCTGTTGTGTACGTTTCTGCAATGACTAAGCAACGTATTCACCGTTTGCCGGAAGTAATTTCTTACGCAGCAGAACAAAACGCAATGCGTATTTCTACCAGCGTACTGAACCAAGTAATTGAAGACGCAGTGGCAATTAACCCCACTCCTACTGAACACGGCAAGCGTCTTAAAATTTTGTATGCTACCCAAGTTAAAATTAAACCGCCCACATTCGTTATTTTTGTTAACGAGCCGGAAATTATGCATTTCTCTTACCAACGTTATTTGGAAAACAAACTGCGCGAAGCCTTTGGCTTTGAAGGCACTCCCATCCAAATGATTATCCGTGGTAAGAACGAAGACGATTAAGATTGGAGATAAAAGATGTTAGGTAACGAAGTAGGAGTTTTACATTATGTCTTAGGCTATGCGCTGGGACATTTGTTTGGCTCCATTCCTTGTGGCTTGTGGATTGTACAAGCCCTCCATGGTATTGATATTCGTGAATATGGTAGTAAGAACATTGGCACTACCAACGTGTTCCGCACTGTTGGCGCTAAGACTGCTGCTCTTGTAATGGCAGCGGATATGCTCAAGGGCATTATCGCTGTTGCCTTGATTAACTACCTGTTCCATGACCATATGGTAAACGTAGTTACTGCCTTGGGTGCAGTGCTTGGTCACAGTTATTCCTTGTTCCTTGGTTTAAAAGGCGGTAAGGGTGTTGCAACTGGCTTGGGTTTGTTGTTGTACTTGATGCCTGAAGCTTGTACTATTAGCTTTGGTGTGTGGCTGGTAACTGTTCTTATTACAAGGTATGTTTCCTTGGGTTCTATTATCGCGTCATTAACTACACCAGTCTTGGCGTGGTATTTTGATTATCCTGTTTCTTATATCTGCCTTTCTGTTCTGTGTACTTTCTTCATTGTGATTCGTCACACTGAAAATATTAAGCGTCTCCTTAACGGCACTGAAAGCAAAATTAAGCAAGGTAAAGCAGACGATTTGAAAAAATAATTTGGCGAGCTTCGGCTCGCCTTTTTTATTGAAGGAGCTAATAAAATTTTTATAATTGTAATTTTTAGAAAATAACCTTGCGAGCAAGACAGGGACTTATTTTTTTGCAGTGGTCACTCTTTTTCTAAAGAAATGTTGTTTTTTTAAGAAATTCATGTGTACATTTCAAAAGAACAGTGCTATAATAACCGTAGTAAAAATTTACTACAAATTATTTTAAGGAGGAAACAGTATGGCTGAAAAATCTACCTTTTATTTAGTTCGTGAAGAGATTCTTCCCGAAGCAATCAAAAAAACTATTAAAGTAAAAGAAATTTTGAAGAGAGGCGAGATTAAAACCATCAACGAAGCAGTTGAGAAAATGGGTTTAAGCCGCAGCGCTTATTATAAATATAAGGACTACGTTTTCCCGTTCTACGAAGCAAGCAAAGAAAAAATTATTACTTTGTCCCTTTTGTTAGAACATAAATCCGGCGTACTTTCCAAAGTGCTGAATACTGTTGCTGACGACAGCGGTAGCATTATGACTATTAACCAAGGTATTCCTCTGCAAGGCGTGGCGAATACCACTATTTCTATTGAAACTAAAAACTTGACCATCGACTTGGAAGCTTTGCTTGACAAGCTGCGCATGATTGATGGCGTAAAACGTTTGGAAGTTTTAGGTCAAGTTTAATCTTAAATATATTGTATTGGAGGGGTCCTCATGAAAGATTTTATCAATGTTGGCTTATTGGGTGCCGGAACTGTTGGTGGCGGCGTAATCCACGTATTAGAAAGAAATGCCGCAGATATTGAAAAGAAGGTTGGCAAACCCATTAGAATTACAAAAGTTTTCGGTCGTGAAGCAGCAGAATTGGCAGCTGTTTACGGCGATGGTTACTACTACACAACCAATGCTGATGAGATTTTGGAAGACCCTGAAATTGATATCGTAGTAGAATTAATTGGTAGGGAACACCCTGCTAAAGAATTTATCGCTAAAGCATTTGAAAACGGCAAGAGCGTAGTTACTGCAAATAAAGACGTTTTGGCTAAGTACGGTGCAGAGCTGTTCCCATTGGCAGAGGCTGCAAACCGTGACTTTATGTTTGAAGCAAGCGTTGCAGGTGGCATTCCTATCC
>CALCUU010000052.1 GCA_937906915.1 uncultured Phascolarctobacterium sp.
TAACTACAACACCACCGATTTTTTGTGCTAAACCAGTGTAGAACATGGAAGCACCAACAACGAACATACCTGCAAAAAGTACTACAGTGGAATTGGACAAGCCGCTGAATACTTGTTTAACAGGAATAAAGCCGAGCAGACCGCAAGCGATTGCGCCGCCCATAGCAGTAGCTGCGAGGGGAATGAGTTCGGTTACAAAGAATAACGCAATTACTGCCAACATGATGAGACATTTTACTGCCTGTGACATAGAGATTTCCTCCTTTTTAAAATTTTTATATAAAATGCGCAATGCATCCTATATCTAAAAAATACAATACTCCGAGTTATTTCTAGAACTTAATATGTCCCAAGCAGTTTTAGAATGGTAAGCCGAAGTATTGTAAGAAGCAAAACTAATACCATTAGGTTGTGTTTATATTTTAGCTAATACTATTAGTTTTGTCAATGATTATTTAACTTTCGTTTGCGATTTATTTATTTTATTAACTTAATCGCTTTTGCATATTATTTTATTCTGATGTAAAATGTGAGTAAGACTTTTGCATAAATCTTTCCAATATGTCCCAAGCATATTTATGGTTTAGCTCACAAAGGTTTATTAAATTTTTGCGAGGTTTTTGTATGCCTAGAAAAAACTTGACTAAAGAAATCATCGTCACTGAGGCCATCGACCTCATCAATCGAGATGGTTACGCAAAATTTACCCTTCAGTCTCTTTCTCGACACCTTGACATTAAAGCTCCCTCTCTTTACAATCATTTTAAAAATCTTGACGAAATCAATGTTGAAGTTTTTAAAAAACTTGTTAATGAGTACAACGCCTTTAAATCTGCACACATTGGCGACTTGCGCAGAGAAAAAGCAATTTGGGCTTATGCCAACGCAGTCAGAGAATATTCTCAAACTTATCCGGAACAGTTCAAACTAATTCTCCTTTTCCCCTCACCCATCAACAATAAGGAAATAAGTATTCCAGTTGTAATTAGTATTCTTATGGATATTCTTGACCAATACGCAATTGGCGAAACTCAAAAATATCATTTCCAACGAATTTTTAGAAGTTTTATGAGTGGCTTCATCACCTACGAACGAGTTGGCTTCTTCCGCAACAATGACATCAGCAAGGACGAAAGCTATCACTTCGCAATTCAAACTTTTATTTCTGCGTTAGAGCTTGAAGAAATTAGAAACAGATAAATAAAAACTGCCCCTTAGAAGTTTTCTTCTAAAGGGCAGTAATTTTTTGTCTTATTTTTTAGCAGGAGCAGCTTCTGCTTGAGGTTTCGGAGGCAGTGCCAAACCGAATTTTTCCAGCATGGGTTTGCCGTTTTGAATCATAAATACGAAGCTGTATTCCGCAGCGGGAACTTTTTCAAAAATTGCTTGGTAAACCAGCACATCTGCATCGTCAAATTTTTGTACGATACGCAATTTTCTCATGGTAAGCTTGCCAAAGTTTTTAGCAACTTGTTCCTTGAAATTAGCGTAAGCATCAGCGGTCAAGCTTTTCTTCATATTATCAGTCATAATAGAAGTAATGGAGCCGTAGCTTTTAGCATTCAAGAAATCGTTAACAAGTTTTTCTTCAGCAGAAAGCATCTTGCCATTAGCAGCACTGCACACGGAGCTAACTGCCAACATCATAAGCATGGCAAGAGTCAAAAATAATTTTTTCATTATGGAAGTCTCCTTTTATTTCAAGCCTTCAACAATTCTATTCATTGCTTCGATGGTGTTTTCACGGCTACCAAAAGCGGTCAAACGGAAGTAACCTTCACCCATGCTACCAAAGCCAACACCGGGAGTACCAACAACAGCAAGTTTTTCCAACAGGAAGTCAAAGAATTCCCAAGAGGACATACCGTTGGGGCATTGGAGCCAAATGTAGGGAGAATGTACGCCACCAAAATATTTGATGCCAAGTTTATCAAAGCCTGCCATCATAATGCGAGCGTTTTCTTGGTAGTAAGCAATATTTTCGCGACATTGAGCAACGCCTTCTTCGCTGAATACAGCTTCTGCACCACGTTGGATAATGTAGGGAACGCCGTTGAATTTAGTGGTTTGACGACGGAGCCACATTTTGTTAAGGTGCATTTCTTTACCGGAAGCAGTTTTGCGTACCAAAGCGTGGGGCACAACGGTGTAACCGCAACGAGTACCGGTGAAGCCTGCAGTTTTGGACAAGGAGCACAGCTCGATGGCACATTCTTTTGCGCCTTCCACACAGAAAATGCTACGAGGAATGGTCGGATCAGAAACGAATGCTTCGTAAGCAGCATCGTAAAGAATTACTGCATCGTTTTTGCGAGCGTAAGCAACCCAAGCTTCCAATTGTTCTTTAGTGTAAGCAGCACCAGTGGGATTGTTGGGAGAGCACAGGTACACAACGTCAGCTTTCACGTTATCGTCCGGCATAGGCAGGAAGTTGTTTTCCGGAGTGCCTTGCATATAGATAACC
>CALCUU010000053.1 GCA_937906915.1 uncultured Phascolarctobacterium sp.
AGGAAGCTTTAGAGGCTTTAGGACTTTCCGCACCGTTGCGCCTAAACATTACCAGTTGCGCAGGGGAGGGGGCAGCAGTTGCCTTCACCTTGTTTGACGCTGGTATTAAGGCGTATAAGGAAATGGAAACCTTTGCTGAAGCAGGAGTGCACGTAGAAGTAAAAGAATTTTCTCTGGCTGAGCAAATAAAAGGGAAGTAGGAAATATTAATGGCAAGAATTTATCTCATTCGTCACGGCGAAACTAATGGTAATAAATTGAAAAGCATTCAAGGCTGCATCGACCTGCCTTTAAATGAAAAAGGTATTGAGCAAGCTGAAAAGATGGCTAACTATTTTAAGGATATTCCTCTTGACGCAATCTATTGCAGCTCCATGACTCGTGCCTGCCGTACTGCAGAAGAGCTGGCAAAAGTTAAAGGCTTGGAATATCATCCTATGGATGAGCTCCGCGAGATTACCTTTGGTGAATGGGAAGGTGTGGAGTTCCCTGAACTGGAACGTCGCTGGCCCGAAGGCTTCAAAACTTATTTCAATAATCCCATGCAATGGACTCCGCCCGGTGGTGAAACCCTGCCTCACGTACAAGAACGCACCTTTGGCGCTATCAAGGCTGTGCTGGAAAAAGAAGGTAGCGATAAAAACATTGCCTTCGTTTGTCATGGTGGCGTAATCCGCGTACTGCTCTGCACTTTGCTTGGCTTGGACTTGGACTACATTTGGCGTTTAAGTGTTGCCAATGTCTCAGTTAGTAGCTTCAACGAATGGAATGGTAAATTTATTTCTGACACCATCAACGATTACCACTTCTTAAACGAGAAGAAAGAATTTTCTCCTGTACTTTAATGTGGCAGAGTAAATTTTATTGACAATTGCATACGCCTTATATATACTTGTATTAGTGTATCTCAGTTGGTCCATTTAGGGTTCCGTCATCTTCTATATCATAGGACATGGGAGCGATGTAACATCTTTAAGTTCCTCTTTGGGGTATCCTGTATCTATGATTAGGAGTGATCAAACAATGAAAGAAGACAAAACTTTAACCTGCTGCGAATGCGGCGCTGAATTCGTATTCACTGCTTCTGAACAAGAATTCTACGAAGAAAAAGGTTTCACCAACGAACCGCGTCGTTGCCCCGCTTGCCGTCAAGCTCGCAAACAACGTATGGGCATTGCTACCGAACGTCCGCAACGCGAAATGTTCCCCGCAACCTGCGCTGAATGTGGTCAAGAAACCATGGTACCGTTCCGTCCTTCTATGGATCGTCCGGTATACTGCCGTGAATGCTTCAACGCTCGTAAAGGCTAATTGTTGCATATAACAAAGCACCGACAAATGTCGGTGCTTTTTTTATGTAGAAAATCGTTATAAGCGCCGTCTAACTGTGTTGTCACAAAATTATTTGCTCGACGTACCACCAGTACGCCGTCGCTTCATAATTTTGCTCCGCCTTGTTATACAGCACTTCTAACGAGTTTTTCGT
>CALCUU010000054.1 GCA_937906915.1 uncultured Phascolarctobacterium sp.
CATTTTCGGAATTTCTACGCGATCACGTTTGCCACAGCCTTTGCAATCGTTTTTGCAGTACATATGATTTTCGTATTTCAGGCAGCACATCAGACGACCGCAAATACCGGAGATTTTAGTGGGGTTAAGGCTCAAATTTTGATCCTTCGCCATACGAATGGACACAGGTTCAAAATCACCTAAGAAAGTTGCACAGCACAAAGGTCTGCCACAGCTACCAATGCCACCCAAAAGTTTTGCTTCGTCGCGCACGCCAATTGGGCGCAGTTCAATACGGGTGCGGAACACTGCCGCCAAATCCTTAACCAGTTCACGGAAGTCAATTCTTCCGTCAGCAGTAAAGTAGAAAATAATCTTGTTTACGTCAAAAGTAAATTCAACGTCGATAAGGTGCATGGGCAAATCATGATTTTTAATTTTACGCAGGCAGATATTAAAGGCTTCTCTTTCACGCACCTTGTTTTCTGCTAATTTTTCTGCGTCTGCTTCGGTGGCTTTGCGCATTACGGGTTTCAGGGGAGCAACAATGCTGTCTTCGCTCACTTCGCGGCTGCCAATGACAACCTCACCGTATTCTACGCCGCGGGCAGTTTCCACAATGGCGAAATCACCTTTTTCTACACCACTGTCCACCGGGTCAAAATAATATATTTTAGCTGCTTTTTTAAATCTAATACCTACAACTGTCGGCACTATATTCACTCCTTTCGGAAATTATCTATTTTCAAAGCCAAGTTTTCCATAACAAGCTTCACGCCTGTACTGGTATTCAAAGCCTTATAAGCATCGTTCACCGCCGCCAAAGCTTTCTTCAAGCCTTGAGGCTGCCAACCGCCACAAAGTGCGGTCAAAGTTTCCTGCAAATCGCAGTTATATAAATTAGCGGTCACGCCAGTTTTTACAAAAAGCATATCCCGCAATAAAAGCTGTAGTAATTTTACAAATAAAACGGCTTCTGCGCGCTCGTACTTTTCTACCCACGCACGTCCTGTCAAATAATTCACGGGCATAGCCAAAGGCAAAGCTTCCAA
>CALCUU010000055.1 GCA_937906915.1 uncultured Phascolarctobacterium sp.
GCTGAAGGATTAAAAACCAATAGATATTTAAAGAATAAAATTTTGGCGTTTAAGAAGTGTATGATGGGCACTGCAAACAATCGAAAAATAAAAGTTTATAATCAGGCAGACCCAATTCCAACCATTCAAGGCAAGCACCCAATGTGTATTGTTGGTTATGTTGGAAATCAATGGGACGAACTTGGTGAAGAGGGAAAGAGAGAAATTATTTCCGAAACCATTGAAATTGTGGCTTCACTTAACCCTGAAGAAGTTATGCTTGTTGCGTCAACTGCAAAGAGTGGTTTTAATGAATGTTTAATTGAGATTGTGAAAAGGGTTAACCCTAAACTTCAAATTTTAGGCTTTACAAATGAAGAACAATTAAAGCGTATTGGCGAAGATGATATCAAATGGATTAGAAAGAACTTCCATGTGATAAAGATTGAAGAAGGCAATCAGTTTGACTATTCAACTGAACTTGCAGACTATTTAAAGAAACATGGCGGAAGAATGGTGTCGTTTGGTGACGGCTCACATTTAAAAGACCATATTATCAATCTTCATAACAAAAACGGAAATGTTTCACCTGAAACATTTCCGTTTTTTAGGTTAGTCTTTAATTTTTAAGTGCTTATTCCTTGCCAGCAAGTTTTTTGTAATTTGCCAAGCGTTCTTTTGCGTCAGCTTCAGTCTTTTCAAAGAGAGCTTCTGCAGTTTCGGGGAACATTTTCAAGAGGGAGGAGTAACGTACTTCGCCCATGAGGAATTCACGGAAGTCAGCGGAAGGTTCTTTGGAATCCAGAATGAAGGGATTTTCACCTTTAGCTTTCAGTTCCGGGTTGTAGCGGTAGGTTGCCCAGTAGCCAGCTTCAACAGCACGTTTTTCTTCCAATTGAGTGCAGCCCATACCAAGTTTCAAACCGTGGTTGATGCAAGGAGCGTAAGCGATAATCAGGGACGGGCCTTCATAAGCTTCTGCTTCTGCGATTGCTTTCAGGGTTTGAGCTTTGTCTGCGCCCATTGCGATTTGTGCAACGTAAACATAACCATAGCTCATTGCCATCATGCCAAGGTCTTTTTTCTTGGTCTTTTTACCGCTTGCAGCAAATTTAGCGATTGCAGCAGTCGGAGTGGATTTAGAGGATTGACCACCGGTGTTGGAGTAAACTTCGGTATCGAATACCATAATGTTTACGTTTTCGCCGGAAGCAAGCACGTGGTCCAAACCGCCGTAGCCAATATCGTATGCCCAACCGTCGCCACCGAAGATCCAGTGACTACGTTTTACAAAGTATTGTTTTTCAGCGTAAAGAGCTGCGCATTTATCGCATTGGTCTTTATATTTTTCCAGAACTTCTACCAAAGCAGCAGCGCGTTCACGAGTGCCAGCGCTTACGTTCATATTATCCAGCCAAGCTTGGAGAGCTTCTTTCAAATCAGCAGGGATTTCTGCAGCCAAAACTTCTTTAGCCATTTCAGCAACGCGTTCGCGAGATTGTTTTACGCCCAAGTACATACCTAAGCCGTATTCAGCGTTGTCTTCAAAGAGGGAGTTTGCCCAGCTGGGACCATGACCTTGGCAATTTTTGGTGTAAGGCATGGACGGAGCACTTGCACCCCAAATGGAGGAGCAACCGGTAGCGTTAGCAAGCATCATTCTGTCGCCAACAAGTTGAGTTACCAGTTTAGCATACGGGGTTTCACCGCAGCCTGCGCATGCGCCGGAGAATTCCAGCAAGGGTTGTTCAAATTGAATACCTTTAATGGTATTTTTGTTCATGGGGTTAGCTTTGGGAGCAACTTCTTTCATTGCGTAATCCCAGTTAGCAGTTTTTTCCATTTGGCTTGCCAACGGTTTCATTACCAAAGCTTTGCCTTTAGGTGCGGGGCAGATTTGTGCGCAGTTACCGCAACCGGTGCAATCCAGCGGAGAAATGTTGATGGCGAATTTCAAGCCTTTAGCGCCAATAGCGTCTTTGCTGGGCAGAGTTGCCGGAGCTTTAGCAGCTTCTTCTTCGGTCATCAGTACGGGACGGATTGCAGCGTGGGGGCAAACGAATGCGCATTGGTTACATTGGATACAAGTATCAATTTGCCATTCGGGAACGTTGATTGCGATACCGCGTTTTTCATAAGCGCTGGTGCCGCAGGGGAAGGTACCGTCAGCATATTTGTTGAATGCGCTTACGGGGAGTTTGTCGCCTTCCAGACGGTTCATGGGAACGAGCAGATTGTCTACAAATTCGTTGCCGGTTGCCGGAGCCAATTGGCTATCTTCTGCATTTGCCCAAGCAGCGGGAACTTCTACTGCAACGATGGCGTTGATGCCTTGGTCAATAGCAGCGTTGTTCATGTCAACAATGTTTTGACCTTTTTTGCCGTAGGAGTGTTCAACAGCTTCTTTCAAATGTTTAACTGCGGTTTCCAGAGGAATAACGTCAGCCAGTTTGAAGAATGCAGATTGCATAATCATATTGATGCGACCGCCCAGACCAATTTCTTGAGCAATTTTTACAGCATCAATGATGTAGAATTTAATATCGTTTTGTGCGATGTAGCGTTTTAATTGACCGGGCAGATTTGCGTCCAGTTCTTCTGCGGTCCAGGTGCAGTTAAGCAGGAAGGTGCCGCCTTTTTTCAGACCTGCGGTTACGTCGTAGTTGTAAACGTAGGATTGGTTGTGAACTGCAACGAAGTCTGCTGCGTTAATCAGGTAAGGAGCCATAATGGGCACAGTACCGAAACGCAGGTGGGAAACGGTTACGCCGCCAGATTTTTTAGAGTCGTAAGAGAAGTAGCCTTGAGCGTACATATCGGTGTAGTCGCCGATGATTTTGATTGCGCTCTTGTTTGCGCCAACGGTACCGTCACTGCCCAGACCCCAGAACTTGCAAGCTTTGGTGCCTTCTTTAGTAACGTCGATGTTTGCGCCAACGGGCAAGGAAGTATTGGTAACATCATCAGTGATGCTAACGGTGAAGTTGTTTTTCGGTTCAGCGCTTGCCAAGTTGTCGAATACTGCAACAACGTCAGCAGGAATCAAATCTTTGGAGCCTAAGCCGTAGCGACCGCCAATGATAAGCGGGTTTCTGTCGCTTGCGTAGAAAGCAGCGCGCACGTCAAGGTACAAGGGTTCGCCGAATGCGCCCGGTTCTTTAGTGCGGTCAAGAACTGCAATGCGTTTTACGCTTGCGGGGATTGCGTTCATGAAATGTTTAACGCTGAAGGGACGATAGAGGTGTACGCAAAGTACGCCAACTTTTTTGCCTTCTGCATTAAGTTTTTCTACAACGGTACGAACGGTGTCTGCACCGCTGCCCATGATGATAATCATATCTTCAGCGTCTTCTGCGCCGTAGTAGTTGAACAGGTGATATTCGCGACCGGTAATTTTGGAGATTTCACCCATGTATTCTTCTACGATTTCCGGAAGAGCATCGTAGTAGCTGTTTACTGCTTCACGAGTTTGGAAGTAGATGTCCGGGTTTTGAGCAGTACCACGGATTACAGGGTTGTCCGGGTTCAAGCCGCGTTGACGGAATGCAGAAACTGCGTCTTTGTCCAAAAGTTTTTCCAAATCAGCGTAATCCATAACTTCAATTTTTTGGATTTCGTGAGAGGTACGGAAGCCGTCAAAGAAGTTCAGGAAAGGAACTCTACCTTTGATTGCGGAAAGGTGTGCAACGCCGGAAAGGTCCATAACTTCTTGTACACTGCCTTCTGCCAAAAGAGCGAAGCCGGTTTGGCGAGCTGCCATTACGTCTTGGTGGTCACCAAAGATGGAAAGGGAGCTGGTTGCCAAAGCACGTGCGGAAACGTGGAAAACAGCAGGCAAAAGTTCGCCAGCCATTTTGTACATATTGGGAATCATCAAAAGCAAGCCTTGGGATGCGGTGTAAGTAGTAGTCAACGCACCGGATTGCAGGGAGCCGTGAACAGCACCTGCAGCGCCAGCTTCGGATTGCATTTCTAAAAGTTTTACAGATTGACCAAAGATATTTTTCTTACCTTGGGCAGACCATTCGTCAACAACTTCCGCCATGGGGGAAGACGGAGTAATGGGATAAATTGCAGCAACGTCGGTAAATGCGTAAGATATATACGCAGCAGCGGTGTTGCCGTCCATAGTTTTCATTTTTACCATGTAATTACCCTCTTTCCTTGAGATTTTATAAAATAATAGAGTGTGTTTCTCTTTTATTCCTAACCTACATTTTACAATATTAGAAGTTCTTTGTAAAATGTTATGCACGTATACAATGGCTTTTTACAATATTTCTACAAATAAAAAGTTACTTGCAAAATTAAAAGCACCTGCTGTGAAACAGGTGCTTTGTTTTATTTTACAATTATTACGGGAACATCAGCACTTTCCAAAATAGCTTGGCTAACGCTGTTTCTTAACAAACCTTCCAGCTTCCCGAAGCCACGACTGCCAAGAACGATGGCATCGCAGTTTTCAGTTTTTTCTGCGCGCAAGATGTGTTCCACAATATTACCGCCACGCTCCAACAAATAGGAGCAGCTGATTTGTTGACCACGCATTACAGAACGTGCAGCATCTAAAACTTCGTCACCAATTTGTGCCGTCAAGCAGTCCCCATCAGCAAACAAAACGGGCACAGGTGCATTTTTTGGCGCAACAGTCATAATTACTAGGCTGCCTCCGCTCATCTTTACAAGGGCGCAAGCATATTCGAGGGCACGCCAAGAATAATCACTACCGTCAATTGCCACGAGTACTCGCTTTAACATAGGCTTATTTTACAATCAGAACAGGAACGTTTGCGTATTGAGCAACCTTGGAGCTTACGCTACCCAAGAAGAATTCCGCAATACCGGAAAGACCACGGCTACCTAATACGATGGCGTCGCATTCAGCTTTTTTGGTTAAAGCAATAATGCGCTCAGAGGGATGACCAACTTCGAGGGAATATTCAACTTTGTGGGGATAGTTAGCCATTTTTTCTTGTGCCATTTCTAAAACTTTATCGCCAATTTTTTCTAATTCGTTATTGCCTTGTTGTACGGTGGAATGGTCTAAGGGAATAGCTAACAAAGCAGCGTTGTTGTAGGGTTGGATTACGTTGGCAACAACAATAGTGCTTTCAAATTTTTCACCCAGAGCAACTGCGTGCTCCAATGCGCGCCAGCTACCTTCACTGCCGTCTACGGGTACAAGAATTTTTTTGAACATATTTAAACACCTCCACGTGTTGGTTGTATGTTTTGGTGAGGAAAACCTAACATATCTCTACGATAGTATATTCTTTAGGTAACGCTAAAAATCCTGCCAAATTATCTGCCGCCACGTTTTTTTCTAGCTTCGTGAATGCGTTGAGATTTTTTGCTGAATTTTTTAGGTTCAAGTACTTGATTTTGAGCAGCTGCCGCCTGGCTGGGAGTTTGCTCATTTAAGATGGGTTCGCCTTTGATAAAGTAGTAGTAAAGGAGAATGACACCAATGCCCAACAAAGGCAAGCTGCCAACCCAATATTTGTATTCACCGGATGCGATGCAGATAAAATCAAAGAAGATTACGCAAGCGGGAATGCAGATGATTTGGGTCCAACGGCTTAAAGTGCTTTCTTTACCCATGCAACGCACAACCAGTGCGTAAGCCAAGAACGCAACTGCAAAGGAAATTACAGACATAAAAATCAAGAAAAAGAAAAATTCAAAATTCATTCTAAAAAACAGCCTCCTAAATATATTACTACATTATTATTGTTGATTTTGTTGAGCTTCGATTGCTGCGCGCTCAGCTTTTCTCTTGCGAGTGTAATCGGTTACTAAATATTCACTATCTTCTAAAATAACAAGACCGTTGGTAACATTCTTTTCTAAGTAGGGAAGAAATGCTTCCAGTTTTTCACGAGTGTCTACAATCTCGATGATGATGGGGTAATTGGCATTACCGCTAACAAAATAATTGATTGCTCTGCCAACACCACGCAGTTTAGTTGCATAGCCTTCAATACCTTTAATAACGGTACCGCCTGCCAATTGCAAACGTCTTGCTTCTTCGATGATTGCTTTGTATAAGGGTTGATCGTCAAGCATAACGTCTTCGCCGGTGTAAATTTTCAAAAAAGTAATTTTTTCAAATTCCAATGCCATATATATCACTCCTGTCTAGATGAATTTGCATAAACCACAACTTTATTATAGCAGTTTTGGAATGTTAAAGTAAGAAAAATTTTCACGACAGCTTTTAAAAATTTTCTTATGTATACAAAATGTAGGCAGGAGATTTTAAACCTGCGTAGAATACTATATATACACAAAGAGATAGGGAAACATTCCCGAAACACACAATATGTTTTGTTAACTTCTTAACAGTTTTGCTGTTAGTTGTTATATAGGTGCTTGGTTTACAACAAAGGAGGGCTTGCCATGTTAAAGAAGAAATTTATTCTAGTTAGCGGCAGAGTAGTGCAAGCCGCTGCGTGCTACTTGGTGTAGAACCACTATTGCGTAACATACATTTGGAAAGTTGATTATTGGACGCAATCAACTCACCCCCCATCCCATACAATAGCTGCTGTGTCCGTCTGCGGCAGCGTAAAAGGCTCCTCGTTCGTTGGAAACGGGGAGCCTTCGACTTTTTCAAAACGCGTGATAAACGCTGTCTAACTTTGCTGTCATAAAATTGCTTGCTTGACGTACTACCAGTACGCCAGCGCGGCACAATTTTATTCCGCCTAGCTATCCGGCACTTCTGACGCATTTGAAAAATAGTTAAGTGTATTTAACACCACGTAGAGAAATCTGCGTGGTGTTTCTGCTTTTGTAGCAAATTTGTTACATCGTTCCTGTATTGAAAGTAAAGGCAGGATTTTCCCCGTTAGTAACGAATTAAATTTAGTATGAAGAATTACGGAAGGAGTGTCTGACTTGCTAAGAAAGTTTTTATGTTTGTGCTTGTTGTGCTTGTGTTGCGTAGCGGCACCTGTAAATGCTGCAGGCATTACTAATTTCAGCAAGCTGGTTACTGCTGATTACTGGATAGAAAATAATACTGACGGAGACGCGCTAATCTTAGATGCTAAAGGAGTAGAGGAGTTTAATAAAACTATTCGCAAGGTTTCACCTACGGTTGTTGATTTAGAAAAATATCCTACAACTGTTTCTAGACGTACCGTAAAGGCGAAGCTGAATAATTTTGAAGCTCTTGAAGAAGATTTGTACCTGCGTGGCAATAAGGTAAGCGATAATTACAAGGGAATTTTGCGGAAGCTGGTTAACTCTGCGGCGATTACCGATGACGTGCAGGTGAAGTATGCCGTTGTGGTAAGACGTAGTAATTTACGCAACCTGCCTACGGGCGAGGGCTTATTCTATTTTGCGGCGGATAAAGATTTCGACGCTTTGCAGGAAACTGCCTTAGACCCTTGCGACCCGGTGGTGGTGCTGCACACCAGTGAAAACGGTCAGTTCCATTACATTCAAGCTACTAATTACAGTGGTTGGATTAGCACCTACGACATTGCCTTTACAGATAGAGGTACTTGGCTCCAATACGTGGACCCTAAAAAATTCGTAGTGGTTGTAGGTAAAAGCGTGAAGCTGAAAACTTGGGAAGAAACTGTAGAGTACCAACAAGGTAGTCGTATCCCCATTCATCATGCAGATGACTCTGGTTATGTATTAAATGTTGCCGGTCGTGGTAAGGACGGTAATCTTGACAAGGTAAAGGTTAAGGTTGCCAAGAATGCTGCTTTGAGCGAAGGCTATTTGCCTTACACCTCTAACAATATTTTGCGTAGTGCTTTTAAATTTTATGGCGAACCCTACGGTTGGGGTGGCTTGAAAAGTAGTGTGGATTGCTCCAGCTTAATGTACAATGCGTATCGTACTGTGGGAATTTACTTGCCACGTAATGCGGACGAGCAGGAAAATAGCGCAGGCGTACATATTGATTTGGGTAAATTGGATGACGAAGGTAAAATGGCTGCCATTAAAACACTAACTCCCGGTGCTGGCCTTTATATGGACGGTCACTGTAT
>CALCUU010000056.1 GCA_937906915.1 uncultured Phascolarctobacterium sp.
GTTAGGAGTAATCACGTCTGCACGTTTTACCAGATATTTTTTAATGGCAGCCGCAGCATCGGGAACCATAATGGTATCAATGCCCTTGCACACCATAACAGGGTCAATTACAACATTTTTCAGGCTGTAACGGTCAATGCTTTTCGCAACCAGTTCAACTAAATCTGCACTACCAAGCATACCGGTCTTCATGGCATCAATGCCAATACCGTCCAAAATGGTTTCCAGCTGCTTCTCGATAATGTGCATTTCAATAGGATAAACATTGTGGAACCAGTTGTTGTGAGGGTCCATGGTAACAATAACGGTCAGCGCCGTCATACCATAAACGCCCAGCTCCTGAAAAGTTTTTAAATCCGCTTCCATACCTGCGCCACCGCTGGTATCGCTACCTGCGATGGTCATAGCTTTACGCATTGCGCACATAAAGCAATCCCCTCTTTTCTTAAAGTTAGTTTAACCAAAAATTTCAAACAGGATTATGGCAAGTGCCCCCGGTATCCCGAAGAACCCGGCAATAAGCGCCTTGATAACCGTAATTTTTAAACCAAAACCAACTAAACCGCCCACAAGATTTATGAGCCACAGCATTGCTGCACCTACCAATCCGTTCCAAACCAGTTGGAAAGGCAGTTCAAACAATTGCACAACAAACAAAATCAGAATTAAGCCTACGATGTAGGGCCAGAAGGATGTAATATCACCCACGTCCCCAATTTTTCCAAGGGAACTGCCAATATCTCCAAAGGAATCTAAAAATTCCAAGGAACTAATAGAGTTCCACGCATCTTTAGCCATTTTCATTACTTCTTCCATAAGCACCCTCCCCTTCTTACATTTCGCGCCTATTTTCCAAAGCGCGGGACAAGGTTACTTCATCTGCGTATTCCAAGTCGCCGCCAACGGGCAAGCCATGAGCAATACGGCTCACCTTAATGCCAACGGGTTTTAAAAGCTGCGCCAAATAAGTAGCAGTAGCTTCGCCCTCCACGTCAGAATTAGTAGCGATGATAATCTCGCTGACACTTTCTTTTTGCAAGCGTTGGAACAATTCACGAATACGCAAATTATCAGGACCAATACCGTCTAAAGGAGAAAGCACACCGTGAAGAACGTGGTACAAGCCGTGATAGCCCCTACTACGCTCCATGGCAGCAATGTCTTGAGGCTGCTCCACTACGCACACGGTAAACTTATCGCGGGTAGGGTCAGCGCACACTTCACACACCTCGCCGTCCGTAAGATTAAAGCAGGAACGGCAGTAGTGAATTTGCTCCTTAGCATTGGTCAAGGCCTGCGCCAAACGACGCACGTCCTCTTCCGACATATCAATAATATGATAAGCAAGGCGCATGGCAGTCTTAGAGCCTATGCCCGGCAAGCGGCGCAGCTGCTCGTGAAGATTTGCCAAAGGCCTAATCATTCTTGCCATATTACATACCGGGCAGTTTCATGCCACCGGTAATTTTAGCCATTTCTTTTTCAGACATTTCGTCAGCTTGACGGATGCCTTCGTTAACTGCGGAAACAATCATATCTTCCAGCATTTCGATATCGTCAACGTCTACTGCGTCCGGATTGATTTTAATGGAAACCAATTCTTTGCGACCGCTAACAACTACGGTTACAGCGCCACCACCAACAGTAGCTTCTACAGTACGTTTTTTAAGTTCTTCTTGTGCCTTCAACATTTCGTTTTGCATTTTTTGAACTTTTTTCATCATTGCTTGCATATTGCCCATGCCGCCACCAGGAAACATAATAAAATTCCTCCTTAAATTTACATTTTAATTTTTACAATTCTTTTAGGGTGCCACCAAAAACATTGTGAGCCTTCTTAACCGCGTCAGGTACGTTTTCAACATTTACCTGGGGCAAAGGAGCCTCTGCCTTTTGCACCGGAGCTTTCGCTACGGGCTTGGCTGCACCGGGGATAATACATTCCAGCCTAATGGACTGCCTTGCAATACGCAAAAGCACGTCTTCAAAAGCCTTCCTGTAATCTTCTTTATTCATACGGTCGCATTGGAAAGCTGACTTAAAGCCAACTCGCAACACTCCGTTGACATAACTAACTACTTTACCGCCTTTGGCACAGGATACCATGGCGATTTTCTTTTCAGCGGATAAAAGCTCTAAAGCCTTGCTCCAGTATTCTTCACCGGTAGCAAAGTCACCGCCGTATTCTTCCACCTCTACTGCTTGCGCCTTTGCTTTAGGTAAATCTGTCAGCGCAGAAGCAAGAGTTTTTGCCTGCGCAGGCTTTGCTTCCATTTGAGAAGCTGCCTGTGCTTTTGAAGCAGAAGCTTTCATTTGGGGAGCTTCTTCTGCTTTTTGGAAGGAAGCCTTCGGTTTGGAAAGCTCTTGTCCAATTTCAGAAGGAGCGTTAGATTTTGGAACACTGCGTTCCATTTGGGCAGGAGCTTCTGATTTTGCAAAGGTTACTCCGCTTGCCAAGCGTTTCTCCAACTCTTCTACCCTCATTGCCAAAGCAGCAAGAGTGCTGCCTTCTTGACGGCACAAGTCAAACAAGCACAGCTCCGCGGTAATGCGAGGACGTACTGTCCAGCGCAGCTCGCTTAGCCCTGCGTGCAAGCGTTCTTCCGCCGCCAGCAATCTATCATTACTAAAAAGAGGCGCGTTTTCTGAAAGAGCCTCTTCCGTATCTGTCAAATAAACCTCTTGATAAGAAGGTGCTGCCTTGTATAGAAGCAGGGCACGCAAATATTCTGCCAGCTCCGTCAAAACCTGACGCACGTCCTTACCTTGTTCCAAAAGAAAGTTAAGCTTCGCCAAGGTTGCAGAAAGATCCTGCCTACCGATTGCCTGTACCAGTTCGCGCAGGGTTTCGCGACCTACGATGCCCAGCACCTCACGAACGGTAGCAGTAGTAATCTGCTTCGCCATAACGCCACATTGGTCAAGAAGGCTAAGAGCGTCACGCATACCACCCTCGGACTGAATGGCGATTAAGCGCAAGGCTTCACGCTCAACCTCAATACCACTTTTTTCTGCAACCATTGCCAAATGGTCAGTAATTTCTTCCACGGTTACGCGACGGAAGTCGAAGCGTTGACAGCGGGAATGAATGGTCGCAGGAATTTTGTGGGGGTCCGTCGTTGCTAGAATAAAAATTACGTGGGCAGGCGGTTCCTCCAAGGTTTTCAGCAGTGCGTTAAAGGCTTCCGTAGAAAGCATGTGCACTTCGTCGATGATGAAGACCTTGTATCTACCGTTGACAGGAGAATAAGCTGTTTGGTCTCGTAAAGATTTTATTTCATCAATACCACGATTGGAGGCTGCGTCAATTTCGATAACATCCATGGAAGCGCCTGCTGCGATACGCTCACAGTT
>CALCUU010000057.1 GCA_937906915.1 uncultured Phascolarctobacterium sp.
CAATGGCACCACAGGTTACGCCTGCTTACTTTTACGGTGGCGTAATTGCTTTGCTCCTCGTCGCTGCGCTCCATTGGTTTGCCTATAAACGCTTGAATAGCAACGCAGCGAGTGAAGAAAGTGCTTTACAAAAAAGCTTTTTGCGTAGCAAGCAGGGTGTAGCAATTTTGAGCCTGCTTGCCTTGGGCTGCTTCTTCTTTTCTGCAACGGGAACTGCCTATAAAAATATCTTGCTTTCTGCTAAGGAGCTGAAGCAAAGCTTTTCTATGAGCAGTGAGCAAATTTTAGAGAAGCTTGGCGCAAAAGAAAAATACCTTGCTCCTGAAATGGTAACTGCCCAAGCTGGCAAGAACATTGTCGTAATTTACTGCGAGTCTTTGGAAAGCAATTTCCTGCAAAATAAAAACTTTGCGGATGAAGTGCCTCACTTAAATAATTTGCTAGACAACGGCTGGAGCAATTACACCAATTATAAATGCTTTGACGGAGCAGATTGGACTGTTGGTGCGCTTTACGCAACCCAAACAGGCTTGCCTGCTTACCTTGGCGCTAATAGCGATACACTTTTTAGCGGTGTCCGTCAAACTGGCGCAGTCTCTTACGCTGGCGTGCTCAAGCAGGCTGGCTACAAGAACCTGCTTCTATCCAACGGTGATATGAATTTTGCCGGAACCGGTAATATCATGAACTGCTTTGGCTACGAGGTAAAAGGTCACGATAAATGCACTGACGGTGTAAAAACCGTGTGGGGTGTCCACGATTACGACCTTTTCAAAATGGCGAAGGAAGAGTATAAAAAGCTGGCGCAGGGTAATAAGCCCTTTAACCTTACTCTTTTGACGGTAGATACCCATTTCCCTAAAGGCGTGCCTGATAAAAGAATGGGTCCTTACGTGAGCGAAAATGTTCCCGACGGAACCCACGAATTTGCCTTGGCAAGCCTTGATTATCTGTTGGGAGACTTTGTTAAATTTATAGAAAGCCAGCCCAATGGTAAAGAAACTGTTGTGGTAATTTTAGGAGACCATTTGCTGATGGGGGATTTCCGTCACACGCCTATTATCAAAAAGTTTGACAACAAGCCTCGCAGGGTGGCGCTTCTTGCCAACAAGGTAATTGCAAATTTTGATAAGGCAGATGAAATTGCCTACTACAATTTGCCCCACATTATCTTAAACTTGGCAGATGTTAAGCATAACGCTAAGTTTAGCCAAGACATTTTCCCGCAGATAAGCGAGAAGTTCGTTGCGGAAAACAAAGAGCTTTTTACATCACTTAATTTAAAACTGAACGGAATGCAATAAAAAGCTGTAGCTAATCGTTATGATTGGCTACAGCTTTTCTTTTAATTTTTTACTTGCTCGCCAGCTCTACACTTAATTCTGTGCCAAAGATTTTGCGGAACCAGGATTGGTGGCTTTTAATTTGGTGCATTTCGATACTGGGAATATCGTCAGCGAAAATTTTAATTACTGCGCCACGTTTGTCTAGGTAGGGAGCAATGTTGTTAATTTGATTGGTTTGAGAATAGTCTAGGCTTTCTGCCAAGGCGAGGATAAGCGCCAGTTTATTTACCAGCAGCCAGTCTTCATCGCTAAGCAAATCTTTATAGAACTTGTCGCGGAAGTAGTTTTTGGAAACACCATTGTGCCAGCCGGCGATTGCTGCTGTGATGACCTGCTCCTTATGGGTTAAGCCAAAGAGCTGTGCGTTTTGAATCATGTAAGCGCTGTGGCGGGCGTGGCTGTAAAAGTTAATGGTAATACCAATATCGTGTAAGAGCGCCGCAGTTTCTAAAAGCTTGCGGTGACTTTTATTTACGCCGTGAAGTTTTGGCCAGCTATCAAACATATTAAGCGCCAAGGCTGTAATGTGCTTGCTGTGGGAAGTATCCGGAGTGTACAGCTTCAAGATGTTTTCACGGCTACGTTCCAAGATATTATCAGCAACGACGGGCAGGTCATGTGCTTTGTAATAGTAGTCAAAGAAAAGACCTTCGCGCAAACCGCAACCGGAGACGATAAGCTTTTTGCTATTGGAAATATCAAATAGGCAGCTGATAATGCTACAGCCTGCCAAGATAATATCAGAGCGTTCACTGCTAAGACCGGAGATTTTTTTGCGTTGTTCAAGGTTGGTGTCACGCAATTTATTAAAGTACGCACGGAAGGTTTGAGCTGTAAGTGCGTAGTTGTGAAGCTTGGTTGTAGGATATTTTTTACTGCGTTGTACGATTTTGGCAAGAGTACGTGCAGTACCACCAACGCCAATCAAAGGCAAGCCTTGTTGTTTTAACCAAGGATAGCGTTCTAAATGGCTTTTTACAAAGAAATTGACGTCGCTAAAAACGTTGGGGGGCATTTCGTTACGAGTGTTGAACATGCCTGTGGTGTTTACAGCGCCAAGGGGCAAAGATACAGATTCTACAATTTGACGGTTTTGGAAAAGGATAAGCTCCGTACTGCCACCACCAAGGTCAAAGATAATGCCGTTCTTTACGTCCAAGGTGTTGATTACCCCAAGGTAGCTGATGTAAGCTTCCGTGTTGCCGGAGATAATGTGCAGTTGGATGCCTGTTTCTTCCATAACTCTGGAAACAAGGTCCACACCGTTGTAGGCGTTGCGGATTGCAGCGGTGGCAACGGCAATGGTTTTATCTACCTTGTAAATTTTGCACATATAGGCAAAGCTCTTCATGGTTTCCAAGGTGGAAGCGAAGGCTGCTTCTGTAAGCATATTTTTGCTATCTACCTTTTGGCTAAGACGCAAAGCTTCCTTTTGGTTATAAACCATGTTGTAAGCACCGTTTTTATAAATATGACTAATGACTAGGCGTGCGGAGTTGGAGCCTATGTCGATGATTGCGATTCTTTGCATATTTATTACCTCGCGGTCGTGAGAGTAGTTACTGTATATATTTTCTGTGTTTTGCAAAATTCCTGCTAAAAAACTTCGTAATTGTCAGATAGTTTGTCTTTTAGAAATGTTTCACGTGAAACATTGGTGAATGTTTAATTTGGCGAGGAAAGTATACATTGTTAAAAGAATGTGAAAGCGCAGGATTTTATTTGATGATAGAGAAAAGTATACAGTATGAATTAAGGAGGATTATGCCATGAAGCGTAAATCTTACACAACCTTTGCTGCCATTCATTTAGGCTCTGAGATGATTAGCATGCAGATTACCGAATACCGTGGTATTGATAAATATAAAATTGTTGAATGTTGTAACAAGCGTGTGCGTTTGGGCGAAGAAACCTTTAAAAATAATATTATCCCTTTTAGTCTTGTGAACGAGATTTGCGATATTCTTTTGGGCTTTAAGGCTTTGATGGAAGAATATGGTGTGGAAGAATATAAAATGCAGGCAACTACTGCTGTCCGTGAAGCCCGCAACCAAATCTTCTTGCTGGACCAAATTTACAGCAAAACAGGTTTAGTGGTTGATGTTGTAGATATGCCTCGCGAAATTTACACTAAGTTTGTTGCCATCCGCAATACTTTGAAAGAAAGCAAGATTACCAGCGACCGTGAAGGTATGCTGATGATGGATATTTCTTCCGGTGGCTTGGGTATTACCTTCGTACAGGACGAGGAGATTAAGTACCAGCAAAATTTGCACGTAGGCATTATCCGTATTAAAGAAAGCTTCGAGCGTAATAAGCGTGAGAGTATGCACTTTAACAGGGCGTTGACGGAATTTCTTTCCAGCACCATTGGCTCCGTCCGTCGCGAGCTGCAGCAGGATAATGTGCGTTACTTAGTATTGAGTGGTACGGAAACTGAGCTTGTTTTAAAAATGCTGGGCTTGGACGTTAGCCAAAAGGTGCACCGTATTGCTGCGGAAGATTTCCAAAACTTCTTTAGCAAGATGCGCAAGCTGAATTTGCCACAGCTCATTAAGGTTTATAATATTCCGGAAAGCGTGGCGGAGCTGGTGCTTCCCACCGTGCTTTTGTACGAGCAGCTGCTTGACCTTGTTCCCGCCAAGGAAATTATTGTTACCGGCGACCGCTTTATTGATGGTATGCAGCTTTTGCATATTGGCACCAAAACTAGCGAAGCCTTGTGCAAATATTGGGAGCAAGAGCTTA
>CALCUU010000058.1 GCA_937906915.1 uncultured Phascolarctobacterium sp.
GATGTTAATTACACCACCTACTGCATCAGAACCATAAATAGCAGAACCTCCACCTTTAAGTACTTCAACGCGTTCGATTGCATTTGCAGGAGGCAACCAGTTAGCACTAGTTTTGCCAGTGCTGCCAACGTTCATACGACGACCATCAACTAATACCAATACACGAGTGTCGCCGTTGATCATAATTTGGTCTTCACCATTGATAGAGCCTTTAGAACCACCACCAAGAATATTTACACCTGCTGTGTCAGCCAAAACTTCTTGTACGTTGGAATAGTTTTTATCAGCAATTTCTTCCGCACTAATAACACTAATATTCGCCGGAGTATCTACTTTGCTTGTGGCAACACGGCTCGCAGTTACAACGAACTCGTCCATTTCAAAGGTTTGCATTTCTTCCGCACTTGCTACGTTCAAAACGGAGAAGCTACCGCAAATAAGCGCTGCCATCAGCATACCTTTAGACATTTTTTTCATAATTACACCTCATTTTCTATAATATAACTCTCAAAGAAAATTTACTAAAAGTTTTCTTATTAGTAACTATTATACTATTTATAAACAAGCAATAACAATGCTAACTAAGATTGCTTACTATTAAGAGGAGAGTAAATTATTAAGTTATAAATCTTCTGAACATTATTTTTGCTAAGCAAATTTTAATTATTGAACACCTAATTTTTAGAACCTAAATAAAATAACGACCTCTCCATTTTTGGAAAGGTCGTTAAAATTTTATCTACGTAATTTAAATTTAATAGGCATTGTTATGTAGCAGTCTATCTTTTGTTTTAGCTTGTTGCGAGCAGGACTAAAGCGCCATTTATAAACTGCTTCCAAGGCATTGGCATCCATCTCCGGATGACCGGAAGATTCCACAATGCTTGCTTCTGTCACCTTACCCTCATGGGTAATGAGCATTTTAATTTTTACCAAGCCTTCGATGGAAGCGTTACGTGCAGAAGCAGGATATTTAGGCTCTATCGTACGGATAGGACGAGGAGGAGTTACAGGAACGCCTTGTCCATCACCAATACCATCGCCCTTGCCAACAGTTTTATGGTCACCCTTTTTAGGATTGGTGGTAGCCTTCTTATCTTTCTTTTCAGCTACAGGCTTTTTAGGTTCTTCTTTAGGCTTCTCTTTGCTTTCGACAATTTGGTCTTCTTCCTCAATAACAGGCTCTGCTTCTTCCACAATTTCTTCCTGCGGTTCTTCAGGAGCACCACCGCCTGCCACCAAAGAAACCTCTAAGATTTCCGGAGGACGGTTGCTATTAAAGGAAAAACCAAATACACCTAACAAAAGTGCAAAAATAATATGAGCAACAATTGCAACAGCAAAGCCTTTGCCTAGTCTATTGCGTTCGTCTTTCATTTTTTACCACCTATGTCAGTTGCCAAACCAAAGCGAGTCACGCCTGCACCCTTCAGTTTATCCATCAGCTCGATAACAAGCTTGTAGTTTGCCTCGCCATCAGCACGGATAATTACACTGAAAGAAGAATCACGTTTGCTTTCCATAGCAGCGTTGGATACCAAAAGGTCAACGTCAATTTGGTCTTCGTCTAAATAAACAGTACCATCTTTCTTGATGGTAACAGAGAAGTTACTTTTGCTTACAGTTTCCGCATTTTGTGCTACCGGCAAGCGAATGGGAATGGTTTTAATCTCGCTCATATACATTGTACTTACAATGAAGAATACCAGCAGCAGGAAAATCATGTCAATCATCGGGCTGAGCATAATCTCAGGCGGAGTTATTACTCTCTTACGTCTTCTACTACGCATTTACTGCACCGCCTCTCAACAGCATTTACGATTGTCGTTTTTAGCTTGAATGATATCGGATAAAGTACTGGACACTTCGTAAATGTTCAAAGTTTCAGTTTTGATTTGGTTGGACAGCCAAGCATGGATGCACATACCCAAAATTGCAATGCACAAACCGAATACTGTAGTAATCAATGCTTCACCAATACCAGCAGTAACAGCCATAGGGTTTTGCGCACGTTCGTTAAGCGCATTGAAGGAAGAAATCATACCGGTAATAGTACCAAGCAGGCCAAGCATAGGTGCCAAACCGATGATTACGCCCAAGTAGTTAATATTTTTTTCAAAGCCATCAATAATACGGTCAGCTTTAGCATAAATGATGGATTCCAAACGGGGACCCATATCTTCGTCAATATCGAGAATTTCTACAGCCATTGCAGCAGCTTCGCCTTTCGCAGTTGCAGCGTAGTCACGTGCACCAACAAGGTTAAAGCCGTTCATCAAGCGTGCAAAGTTATGTACGAACTCTACGCCGGAAACAGCCTTCTTATAATACAAGTAACGTTCCACGCCAACAGCAATTGCACCAATGGAGCAAAGGAGCAAAGGCCACATACAAGGACCACCTTTAACGAAATAATCAATAGCACTACCAAAGATTCCCATTTTTATCCCTCTTTCATTTTAGACTATAATTTTTATTGAGAATAGTTCCGATTAAAAATTTCTTCATCTATTATACTACTTCGTAAAATTTCAGTCAACATTCTGTCAAAACTTGTAATTTTTAAAACGAAACACCCCTTATCTAAATTGATAAGAGGTGTTAAAAATCATAGTATAGTTCATCAAAACACGTTAGAAGTGCTGTATAACGAGGCGGAGCAAAATTATGCAGCGAAGGCGTACTGAGCGTACGTCGAGCAAGTAATTTTGTGACAACACAGTTAGACAGTGCTTATGGAAAGTTTAGTCAGTAAAGTTGTCGAAGTAGCCTTGAACAAGTACAACCGGAGTACCCTTATCACCGGAGCCACTGGTCAAATCGCACAGGGAGCCGATGAGGTCGGTTAATTGACGAGGAGTAGTACCTTGGGAAGCCATGTTGCCAACCAAGTTGCCTTCTTTTTCTTTAATAGCATTGGAGATAGCTTCTTTAAGAGCAGCGCCGTGCAAATCTTTGAAGTCGTTATCTGCCAAATATTTCAGTTTCAATTCGTTGGGAGTGCCAATCAAACCTTTGGTGAAAGCAGGAGATACTACGGGGTCAGCCAATTCCCAAATTTTGCCTTGGGGATCTTTGAAAGCGCCGTCGCCATAAACCATAACTTCCACGTGTTTGCCGGTCAAGTCCATGATTTTGGATTGAATTTCTTCAACCATATCTTGGCATTCGCGGGGGAAGAGTTTGATTTGGTCTTCGGTGGATTTGTTGGAACCCAAAAGACCATAACGAGCATTGTAACCGCTGCCATTGATGGGAGCAGTCAAGATATCATCTAAGCTGCAAACAACTTTCGCACCGTTTTCCAAAAGGATACGTTTAGTTCTAACGCGGGTGTGAATGTCGCAGTTCAAAATGCAGTCAGCATAGTTCAAAATGGTTTTTGCTTGGTTTGCAAAAACAACTTCAACTTCTGCACCAGATTCTTTAATCAAATCAGCATAGTATTGAACATAGTCAACACCGGTAAATTCGTGCTTGTTTTCGCCAAACAATTCACGATATTTTTCTAAGGACAACACATCACTGTAGGGGTTAATGCCTGCAGCGTCCAGTTGGTCATAGGTCAACAATGCGTTACCAACTTCATCACTGGGATAGCTGAGCATGAGCACAACTTTTTTAGCACCTTTTGCGATACCACGCAAGCAGATTGCAAAACGGTTACGGGACAAAATCGGGAAAATAACGCCAATGGTTTCGCCACCCAATTTTGCTTTTACGTCTGCAGCAATGTCATCAATAGAAGCATAGTTGCCTTGAGCTCTTGCAACGATAGATTCAGTTACAGAAATAACGTCTCTGTCGCGAAGTTCAAAGCCTTCACTTTTAGCAGCTTCCATAACGCTATTAACTACAATATCGGGTAAGTTATCTCCTTCACGAATAATCGGGCAACGAATGCCTCTAGAAACAGTACCCACTCTTCTTTCCATAAAAATGTGCCTCCACAATATAGAATATAAACACTTAAAATATCCTCAGACCAATCCCGAATGATATGTAAGAGCATTTTTAAAAATATCCGCAGTTATTATAACTTATCGTTCATAATACTGCAAGAAAAACATAAAACTACCTTGTTAAAATTCTGCTTAAACACGAAAAATTCCTGCACAAATTGTAAAAGCAAGTAAATTTTTTCTTTCTAAACTATCACTGGCAAATCTTAAGGTATAGTTCGGAGAATGAAAGGTGCTTTGCAAAAATTCCAGTCATATTATAATACGCACGCCTTAATTTTGCAATATTCTCGAACGAAATTTATTTCCTTATCTTTAACATTCGCAAAACTTTCATATATGCAACTATTTTAGCACATAAAAAAAGACCTGTGCACGAGACACAGGTCTAAAATTTTTACTCTTTCATTTTGGAGAAGCCGACAAACTTAGTGAACTGCTTATGGAAGAGCAGGTTGACGGTAT
>CALCUU010000059.1 GCA_937906915.1 uncultured Phascolarctobacterium sp.
CCGCAAAATGCAAAAAGATAAATATAGTGAGAAGATGTAAAAATAAAAAGCTGTAGCTAATCGTTATGATTGGCTACAGCTTTTCTTTTTACCTTAGTACTTAATCCTTAGTGCGCTACACTCTACAAGGCTTAGAGGTTATGAAATGAAAACCGCTTATTGCAAAACGGTAATTTGAGTAATACGCAGGCGTGCTTCTACAATTTCGGCAAGCTTGCCACCGCTAGTTTCAAACACATCTGCGGTGATGATGATTTGCATTGCCTCATTGGCTTCTTCGCCGGTAATGCCCTCACGAGGGTCTACAACAGTTACCACTTTGGTATCGCCATCTTCATTTTTAAAAACTAATTCTAAAATTTTTTCCATTTAATCAGTCCTTTCTTAACGTCGTTCCCACATAACAAGCTTGAGCAAGATGCGTGCTACCGCACGCCAAAACTTATTCCACATAGGCAGCTTCCTTATTCTTCCACAAGCTCGCTTCTGTCGCTAAGCATAATGCTGGACAAAGTGTTAGCCATAAGTCCTGCAAGGGCGTTGCCTGCGTTGTACAAATTTTCTACAGGTGCGCTTTCCTTAATGTCGCTGTAGGTACGGCTTTTAGTTTTTACGCTACCATCTGCGTTGAAACCGTCCTCTACGTTAATTACCAAACTTCTACGAAGAAGTTCCTGTTGAATTGCCATGATTGATAATCTCCTTTCAAGCCGCTATCTTGCGGTCAAATAATTCTTTGTACCAAAGTGCCTTCTTTCGCAAGGTTACGCCGCCAAGTCTAAAATCGGCGTTGCCTGGCGTTCCTGGCACGAACCATAAATCCCAGCGCTTGTGCTCATCACTGCTAAACGGACCGTAACCGTCCATGATAGCAATTTCTGCGTGGGTGGCGACAGCGCTAAACTCAATGGGTAATTCTAGGGCATCTGCCAAAATCGCAATTACCTGCGCTGCCTTTTCAATCTGCACCTGAGTGGGAGGGCACTCGCCAAAATCAATGCCTTGAGGACCATTTCCGGAATAGGTCGCTCCAACTCCACAACACAGGGCAATTCCGATGCCGTCCTTATTGCGCATAAAGGTATGCAGCTTTGGTTGGTACAGCTCGTGACAGGTCAAATAAATTTCGCCGTCCTTGTCAATGTTGATGTGGTAATCGCTATAGGCTTGACCGTAGTAGCCTGCAGTCCAGTGCAGGTACAGGTGCTTGATTTTGCCTTTTGCCTTTAATCCAAGCATGTGCAGTTCTTGGTGTGTAATCGTTACCGGGTTTGTTACCAGCAAGCGTATCACCTCCTTTCACTCTTATAGTTCACATGAGCACCCCAAAAGTGCCGTAAAATTTCTAAAAAATTTTGAGATTCATAAAAAAATAAAAAAATTTTCCGCTTTTACCTTCGTCATGTGAACTATTAGGGTGAATCTTCTTTTTTTCTTTTTCTTTTTTTCTTCTGCCCCTCGTTCGGGCAAAGTTTT
>CALCUU010000060.1 GCA_937906915.1 uncultured Phascolarctobacterium sp.
AAAGTACTGCGTCAGAAGCATCAATACCGATAACGTCCTCTACCTCACGCTTCACGTGGTCAGGGTCCGCACTAGGAAGGTCAATTTTATTTACAACAGGGATAATTTCCAAATCATTATCCAACGCAAGGTACACGTTAGCCAAAGTTTGTGCTTCAATACCTTGGGTGGAGTCAATTACGAGAAGCGCACCCTCGCACGCAGCCAAAGCACGAGAAACTTCGTAGGTAAAGTCTACGTGACCGGGGGTATCGATAAAGTTGAGCATATACTCTTCACCGTTGCGAGCCTTGTAAATGCTACGCACTGCTTGCGCTTTAATGGTAATGCCACGTTCACGCTCCAAATCCATGGAGTCAAGAATTTGCTCTTCCATCTCACGCTTGGAAAGAGTACCGGTGTGTTCAATCAATCTGTCAGCCAGGGTAGATTTGCCATGGTCGATATGGGCAATAATGGAAAAATTACGGATTTTACTTTGATCCATTGTTAGCTCCTTTATATAGTAAATTTCTAAATTATTTTTTCAGTACAGATTATTATAACATTTCAACGCAAGGACTGTCTACGTTTAAAACGCCCTACCTCTTGTGCAAGCACAGTATTTCTCCCACAATATCCCCGAAAAATTTTTAAGTTTTTTTCACAAATCGCTTGTCTAAAGCCAAACTATGTGTTAGAATATTCCAGTACAGAAAAAATCAGGAGGTGAACAAAGTTGCCGAACATTAAATCTTCTATCCGCAGTGTAAAAACCGATGCAGAACGTCGTGCTAAAAACGCTCCGATGAAAGCTGCTCTCCGTAACGCTTCTCGTAAAGTTGTTGCTTTGACTGAAGCTGGCGCTCAAGAAGACGCAAAAGTTACTTTCGCTACTGCTTCCGGTTTAATCGATAAAGCAGCTCGCAAAGGCATTATCCACAAAAATGCTGCAGCTCGCAAAAAATCCAGACTTGCTAAAAAAATCAACGCTATGGGCTAATTGATTGAGAAATAAGTTTACGCGCGTGCACTTATTTATTTTACAAGCTGACCTGTTCTCGAAAGAGGGCAGGTTTTTTTGTTGTCTGGAAAAAGTAGGAAAGGCTTCATAAAATATTACATAATGTACGAAACGGCTCTGCAGTTTTGCAGAGCCGTTATTTTTATTGGAGTATTAAATTAGAAAGTGAATACCACTTGTGCCCAGAGGGTTTGTACATCTTCATCGTTCACAACATCGCCAATTCCAGTAACATTGTCACCATTTAAATCATACCATTCTAAAGCAACAACAATATTTTTTGCCAAAGTATAATTAGCACCAATCATATAGCCTTTGAAACCATATTCCGGATAAACACCATTCATTGTATGAGCTATGTATGTACCACGTGCTTGATCATAGTATTTTGCATAAATACCATAGGAACCTGCTTCACTTGCTTTAGCACCTTTGTAGTCAATTCCAACAATAAATCCATCATCGTCACCAAAGCTTATACTTTCACTACCATTTTCATACATCTTTTTCACATCGGACTTAAGAAAATCAGCTGTTAAAGTTACATCCTTGGCTATATCAGTTTTGATTCCAACATTCCAAATCTTATCATCATCTTGTTGTCCCAGTTCTATAACATCCCAATCTCTTCCTGCTATACCATCTTTAAACACAGTATAACCCGCATTCACTTCAACTTTACCAATTTGCGTTTCTAACTTAGCACCATAAGCCTTGTCATACCATACAAAATCATAATACCATCCTTCTCTTTCATTATATCTTACACCATAGTCAGGATATTGATCAGTCGGTTTCATATAGAAAGCAGTAAACTTTACATCTT
>CALCUU010000061.1 GCA_937906915.1 uncultured Phascolarctobacterium sp.
AGACGAAATCGAAAAGGCACATCCTGATGTGTTCAACGTGCTGCTGCAAATTATGGAAGATGGTCGCCTGACTGACGGTCAAGGTAGAACTGTGGACTTCCGTAACGCAGTAATCATTATGACCAGTAATGCAGGTGCGCAAAAATTAAGTATGTCTAAGCCTTTGGGCTTTGCTTCTGACAGCGCCAGCGAGCTGAAAAATCGCAAGGAGCAAGTGCTTTCTGAAATTAAGCATGTGTTCCGTCCGGAATTCTTAAACCGTGTGGACGAAATCTTGGTATTCGACCCCTTAGGTGCAAAAGAGCTGGAGCAAATTGCAGATAATATGCTGGCTGAGCTGAACAATAGAATGAAAGCCAATGGTTTGGAAATTGAACTGGTACCTTCTGCGAAAGAGTTACTCTTAAAAGAAGGCAGTGACAGTAAGTACGGCGCAAGACCTTTGCGTAGGGCATTGCGCAAATTGATAGAAGACCCTGTCAGCGATTTGTTCTTGGCAGGTAAGTTTACCAAAGGCGATAAAATTATCGCAGAGCTGGGCAAGGATAAGGAACTGCAATTCCATAAGGCTGTGGAAGCAGAGCACTTCATTTTAGAAATGCCTGTGAATTTTGCAGAGCCTGTGTGCGCAGCAAAGGGAGATGCTTATGGCGAAGACTAAGTATCATTTTGTGTGCCAAAGCTGTGGCTACACTACCAGTAAATGGTTGGGACGTTGCCCGGAATGTGGCGCCTGGGATTCCTTTAGTGAAGAAGCGGAGGTTACGGCAAAGAGCAAAAGCTTTTTGCCAACCAACGCTGAAAAAATAAAACCTAAGACCATTGCCAGCGTTGCTCAAACTAAGGTGGAGCGTTTGGCAACAGGTATCCGTGAATTTGACAGGGTGCTTGGTGGCGGCGTTGTACACGGAAGCCTTGTGCTTTTGGGTGGCACTCCCGGTATTGGTAAATCTACCATCTTGCTGGACGCAGGCTTGCGGTTTGGTCAGCAAGGAATTAAAACCTTGTATGTTAGCGGTGAAGAATCTGAGGAGCAAACTGCCATGCGTGCTGCCCGTTTGGGTGGTGCCAATGATAATCTGCTCATTATGACCGCTACGGATTTAGATGCAATTTTAGTGCAGGCGCAGAATGTAGCACCCAAGCTTCTCATCATCGACTCCATTCAGACTA
>CALCUU010000062.1 GCA_937906915.1 uncultured Phascolarctobacterium sp.
TTGTCTTAGTCCCAACGTTTCAGTAGGTCTTGAATAATTTGCTCTTTAGTTTTGTTAGGCTTACGTTTCTTTTCGAAGTTACGGAAGTTGTTGTCGCGGTGGTCTGTGGAATAATCTGCGTAGTCAAAATCATCATAGCTTCTTTCGTAGCTACGGTTGTAATCGCCGTGACCATCGTCAAAATAAAAGGGAGTGTTGTTTATTTGAAAGAGTTGTTCTTGCATGGCATTATCCTCCGTGATTTGCTACGTCCATTTTAACACGTTTCCTGTTAAGAAAAAAGCGTATAGATAAGTTTTAATTGGAGCCTTTTGGTAGCAGGAAAAAGACTTTTTTTGCAGAAGTAATAACATTAAATGCGAAGCTTTGGCTTTTAAAATGTGTCGTGATAATTTTTCTGAAAGCCTCTTGAAAGTAAAATACAAATATGATATAGTGTACACTATATTGATTATACAGTTTAGTAAAAGTATATTATAAAGGAGAGTCTCATCATGGAAAAAGAAAAACAGTTCCTTCTTTGGTTTGAACAACTGGAAAGAGAAGACGTTGCTATTGTTGGTGGCAAGTCCTCCTCTTTGGGCGAAATGACCGCTAAGGTTGACGTTCCCGTTCCTTATGGCTTCGCTACTACTGCTTACGCTTACAGATACTTCTTTGAAAAAAGTGGTTTGGACAATGAAGTACGTGAACTGGTTGGCGAGCTGACTGACGTTGAAAACAGTGCTCTGCTTCGCGACGTATGCGCTCGTATCCGTCAAGCTATCCTTGAAAAAGAAATGCCCCAAGATTTGCAAGATGCAATCGCTGCAGCTTACGAAGAACTGGGCAAGAAAATGAATATCGACCAACCTTACGTTGCAGTTCGCAGCTCTGCTACCGCAGAAGATTTGCCGGACGCAAGCTTCGCTGGTCAACAAGATACCTATTTGAACGTACAAGGCGCTGAAACCATCGTTGCTAAAGTTAAAGAATGCTATGCTTCCTGCTTTACCGACCGCGCTGTTTACTATCGTGAAAAACAAGGCTTCGATCATCTGGACGTTGCATTGAGCGCTGCAATCCAAATGATGGTATTCTCCAAAGCTGCAGGCGTTATGTTCACCGTTAACGTTGCAACTGGCGACGACCAAAACATTTTGATGGAAGCTGCTTGGGGCTTGGGCGAATATGTTGTTCAAGGCACCGTAACTCCTGACAACTACACCGTTTGCAAAAAAACTCACAAAATTATTGAGAAAAACGTAAATGGTCAAGATATCCAATTGGTTCGCAAAGCTGGCGGCGACTGCGAAGAAATTATGGTTCCGTTGGATGAACAAAATATGCAAAAGCTGACCGATGAACAAATCGTTGAATTGGCTGGCTATGCTAAAAAGATTGAAGAACACTATGGCTGCTACATGGATATGGAATGGGGCGTTGACGAACGTGATGGCAAACTCTGGATTTTGCAAGCTCGTCCCGAAACCGTATGGAGCCGTCGTAATAAAGAAAATGGTGGCGCACCGAAAGAGGAGAAAAAAGCTGTGACTACTGATCGCAAAGTTATCGTTAAAGGCTTGCCTGCTTCCCCGGGTCAAGTTTCCGGTAAAGTACACGTTATCCTTGATCCTTCCCGTATTGATGAATTCAAGGAAGGCGAAATTCT
>CALCUU010000063.1 GCA_937906915.1 uncultured Phascolarctobacterium sp.
GTAACCCGTCCTTCTCCACTGATACTACTGCTGCATTGCGTGCTGCTGAAATCGAAGCTGACGCAATCCTTATGGCTAAAAAAGGCGTTGACGGTGTTTATGACTGTGACCCTGCTAAAAATCCCAATGCTGTTATGTTCGATGAACTGGAATACATTGAAGTTATCCAACGTAAGCTTAGCGTAATGGATTCCACTGCAATCAGCCTGTGCATGGACAATAACATTCCTATCGTAGTATTTAATATTGATAAACCGGGTAACATTTTGCGTGCTGCTTCCGGCGAGAAAATCGGTACCCTGGTAGGAGGTAAATAATTTATGGCAACTGTAAAAGAAATTCTCACTAATGCTGAAGGCAAAATGCATAAATCCGTAGATGCATTGCGCGTTGATTTGGCAAGCCTGCGTGCTGGTCGTGCAACTCCTTCCTTGCTGGAAAAAGTAATGGTTGATTACTATGGCGCACCCACTCCTGTTACCCAAGTAGCAAGCGTATCCGTTCCGGAACCTCGTATGATTGTTATCCAACCTTGGGAAAGAAACATGATTAAAGCTATTGAAAAAGCTATCATGAAATCTGACTTGGGCTTGAACCCCAACAGCGACGGCGTTTGCATTCGCTTGAACCTGCCCCAATTGACCGAAGACCGTCGTAAAGAATTGGTTAAAGTGGTTCACAAAAAAGCAGAAGAATTCCGCGTAGTAGTTCGCAACCTGCGTCGTGATGCTAACGATGCAATCAAAAAAGCTGAAAAAGCTAAAGAAATCACCGAAGACGAATCCAAAAAGGGCGTTGACGATGTACAAAAGCTTACCGACAAAATCATTAAAGAAATTGACGGCGTAGCTGCAAATAAAGAAAAAGAAGTTATGGAAATCTGATGCAGGTTCCTAACGTTTTGGCACTGCCTTTGGAAGAAGCGTTGAAGCGTTTGGCTGAGGCTGGGGTAGAGTACGAAATTAAGGTGCTCTTGCCTCCTCGTGAAAGCGAGGCTGACTACGAGGGCAAAGAAGTGCGTAAATATGTAGTTAGGCAACAAGTTTTGCCTGATGATAAATTAGTTCTTACCATCGTGTATAGATAAAGTGGAGAGGAGGTGCAAAGATCATGGCATTGAAAATTGATAAAGAAGCTTGCGTAGGTTGCGGTACTTGTGCAGCTACCTGTCCCGTTGGTGCTATCAACGAAGTTGACGGTAAATACGAAATCGGTGAAGAATGCGTAGAATGCGGCGCTTGCGCAGCAGCTTGCCCCGTTGGTGCAATCGAATAATATCATCGAATGAATACCAATTTCTTAAAAGGCGGCCTCCACTAAGGGGGCTTGCCTATTTCTTATTTTTTATGATTTCTAGCGAAAGGCTGGTTGCTTATGTTTAAAGGCTTGTTTCAAACCAAAAAGACTACACCCAAAGCAGAGATTACTTGGGATTTAACAGATATAGATTTAAACAATATCCCTAAACATATTGCAATTATTATGGACGGCAATGGACGTTGGGCGAAGGCCCAGGGTAAGGTGCGCACCTTTGGTCATCAAGCCGGTGCAGAAACCTTAAAGACCATTGTAAGAGCAGCGGACAAGCTGGGCGTAAAGGTTATCAGCGCCTATGCTTTTTCTACTGAAAACTGGAAGCGACCCGTAACCGAAGTAAACTTTATTATGGAGCTGCTGTCCCGTTATTTGACCAGTGAGATTGAAGAATTTAACGAGAACAACGTGCAAGTACGTTTCTTGGGTTCTCGTGAAGGGTTGCCGGAAATTGTTAAGCAAAAAATGGATAACGCCATTGAAGCTACCAAGAACAATACCGGTATTGTTTTGAATTTGGCAATAAACTACGGCGGTCAAGCAGAAATCTTAAATGCTGTGAAGGAAATTGCAGCAGAGGTTGAGGCTGGCAAGCTTAACGTAGCAGATATAACTAATAATATTTTTGAAAGTCATTTATATACTAAGGGTCTGCCCGCACCGGACTTGCTCATTAGACCGGGTGGGGATTTACGCATTAGTAACTTTTTGCTGTGGCAAATTGCTTATGCGGAAATTTGGACTACGGAAGTGTTCTGGCCTGATTTTTCACCGGAGCATTTACTGCAAGCCATTGCTGCTTACCAAGGTCGTGAGCGTCGTTTTGGCGGCTTAGTAAATAAATAAGCAGGTGTAAAAAGATGTTAACACGTATTATCACAGGTGCTATTGGCGCAGTTGCTGCCATTGGCATCATCACAACCGGTGGTTGGGTATTTTCTTTAGCAGTTTTTATTTTAAGTGCCATTGGCTGGTACGAATATCATCAAATTGCTGCGGCAAAGGGTAAGAATGTGTACTACCTTACCTCCGGCTTGGGAAGCCTTTTGATTAGCGGCTTCGCAGCCTTTGCTTACCACGCAGAAATCGAAGAGCTTTTTGTTATGGCGTTTATGGCTATGTTTACAGCCCTGTTCTTTATCTTTAACGCTATTGAAGGCTTGGTGCGTCATTGCCAATGTGGCGACAAGGATTGGGCAAGCAATACTGCTCTTTCCATGTGGGGCTTGATTTACTGCGGTGTGCTTTTTGCTCACGTAATTTTACTGCGCTCCCTGTACCTTAGCCCTCACATTGATTTAGGCTTTAGAGTATTCCACTTTGGCGAGCTTGCTTTGTGGATGGTGCTCATCGGTACTTGGGCAAGTGATGTTTTCGCATATTTCGTAGGCTATTTCTTTGGCAAGACTCCTTTCTGCAGTGTTAGCCCTAAGAAAACCTTTGAAGGCGCAGTGGGCGGTTTCGTTGGCTGCTTCCTGGTAGTTTTGGCAATCAGCATTGTTTGCATGGGTATTCCCCTGTGGCAAGGCGTAGTGCTGGGCTTGGCAATTGCCTTCTTCGCTCCTGTGGGCGACTTGGTAGAATCCATTTTGAAACGTTCCTTTGACGTGAAGGATTCCGGCAAATTGTTCCCCGGTCACGGCGGTGTGCTTGACCGTTTCGACAGCCTGCTCTTTACCGCACCCGTTACCTATTATCTGTTCCTGATCTTTACTTTGTTCTAAGGTGATATAAATGAAGAATATCTCTTTACTTGGTAGCACAGGCTCCATTGGCAAGCAAACCTTGGAGGTTGCTGCTGCTAATCCCGACAAAATGAAAATTCGTGTGTTGGCTGCGCATACCAGCGACACAGTTTTAGAAGAACAAATCCGTGCCTTTGAGCCAGATTTTGCAGTGCTTTCTGATAAGGAAGCAGCTGCTCGTCTTAAAGCACGTTACCACGGCAAAACTGAAATCCTTGCCGGTGAAGAAGGTCTCTTGGCTGCGGCAACCTATAGCGAAGTAGATACAGTTCTTGCTTCCATGGTTGGTTATGCAGGCTTACGTCCTACCATGGCTGCTATTAACTGCGGTAAGAACATTGCTCTTGCCAATAAAGAAACCTTGGTGGCAGCAGGTAGCCTTGTTATGGAAGCTGTCGCAAAAAATAACGTAAGCCTTACCCCTGTGGATAGCGAGCACAGCGCAATCTTCCAAGCGCTCCAAGGCGGTAAGGAGGACGAAGTAAAACGCCTTCTCATTACTGCAAGCGGTGGGCCTTTCCGTGGCAAGAAGCGTAGCGAGCTGGAAAGCGTTACCCTTGCTCAATGCTTGAACCACCCTAACTGGAGCATGGGCAAGAAGATTACTGTAGATTCTTCCACCTTGGCTAACAAGGGCTTGGAAGTTATCGAAGCTCATTGGCTTTTTAATATGCCCTACGAAAAAATTGACGTGGTAGTGCATCCTCAAAGCATTATCCATTCTTTAGTAGAGTTCTGTGATGGTAGCGTAATCGCTCAACTTGGCGAGCCTGATATGCGTTTGCCCATTCAATATGCGTTAAGCTATCCCTGCCGTTATCATAAGGCGTTTGACCAGCTGGATTTAATCAAGGCTGGCACCTTAACTTTTGAAGCGCCTGACATGGAAGCTTTCCCTTCCTTGCGTATTGCCATTGACTGCGGTAAAGCAGGGGGAACCTTGCCCTGCGTGTTCAACGCAGCCAACGAAGAAGCGGTGTACGCATTCTTAGACAATAAGATTAAATATTTAGATATTCCCTACATTACTGAAAAGGTTGCTAGCCTGCACAAGAATATTGCTGCTCCCTGCATTGAAGACATTGAACGTGCAGATGCAGAGGCTCGTGCTGCTGCGCAATCTATAATTGCAAATTTATAGGAGGCAAAAATTGCTGACGATTTTAGCTGCTATCTTTGTGTTTGGCGTACTTGTTACGGTTCACGAGCTGGGGCACTTCATTACGGCGAAGATGACCGGAATGAAGGTAGAAGAATTTGCCATTGGCTTTGGCCCTAACATTTACCAACAAAAAGACGGCGATACATTATATAGCTTGAGGGCAATTCCCTTGGGCGGTTATAACAAAATTGCGGGAATGGACCCGGAAGACCCTTGGGATCCTGACGGCTTCAAGGCTAAATCCATTCCGGCAAGAATGCTGGTAATTTTGGCAGGCTCTTTGATGAACTTTATCCTGCCTGTGATTTTGTTTTCCGGCATTTTTATGATTGACGGTATTGAAAAGCCCGTCGATAAACCAATCTTAGGCATTGTTGTAGAAAACAAGGCTGCTTACAACGCAGGCTTAGAGGTTGGCGATAAAATTTTGACTATTAACGGCGCACCCATGCACACTTGGGACGATGTGGTAGTAACCTTACGCGAAAACGGTACTAAAGAGGTTACTTTAACTGCGGAACGTGACGGCGCCGTGCATACATACAAAATGTTCCCTGAGTATAATGAAGAATTGGGACGTCCCTTGATTGGTATTTCTCCTAAATTTACCAAGGAGCGTTTGGGTGTAGCAGATTCCATTAAATTGGGCTTTACCTCTACCCAAAAGGTAATTGGCTTGATGGTGGAAGGCTTGCAACGTATTATTACAGGTAAGGCTTCTGCGGAAGTAAGTGGCCCCATTGGCGTTGCCCAAATGGCAGGCGAGGTAGCGGCGGAAGGCTTGCTTCCCTTGCTGAACTTTGTTGCCTTCTTGAGCATTAACCTTGGCGTAATCAACCTGTTGCCCTTGCCCGCACTTGATGGCGGTCATTTTATCCTGCTCCTTTACGAAGGCTTGCGTGGCAAACCCTTGGGAGCAAAGGCAATGCACAATATTCAGACCATTGGCATTGCTATAATATTAGCAATTACAATTTTTTCTACATTTAAAGATATAACTCGTTGAGAGGTGACTGATAATGGAACGCAGATTAACTCGTCAACTGGAAGTTGGTAAAGTAAAGGTGGGCGGCGGTGCGCCAATTGCAGTGCAGTCCATGACCAATACTAAGACAAGCGACCCTGTGGCAACCTTGGAGCAAATCAATAGACTGGCGGAAGCAGGCTGTGACATTGTTCGCTGCGCCGTTCCCGACATGGCTGCTGCGGAAGGACTTAAAACCATCGTCAAAGAAAGTCCCATCCCTGTAATCGCAGATATTCACTTCGACTACAAGCTTGCTCTTGCTGCCATCGAAGCCGGAGTTGACGGCTTGCGCCTGAATCCGGGGAACATTGGCGGTAACGATAGGGGAGCTGCTGTAGTAGAAGCTGCTAAAAAA
>CALCUU010000064.1 GCA_937906915.1 uncultured Phascolarctobacterium sp.
AGTTCCTACGGAATAAAGTAGCAGCTTATTCTTATCCGCAGGCAAACTGCCAACAAGTCTTCCCGTTTGACCGTTCATCATAAAAGTATAAGGCTTGCCCTTGTACTGAGTTGTAAGTATCCAAACGGGAACCATTGCGTACTGCACCGCACCATTCTCTTTGAAAACAGCGCAGTCTTCCATTTGACGAGTGCGCATATAACCCATAACAGTATTTTCCAAGCAGCCTTCCGCACTACGGCAAACTCTTTCATCTGCACGGGCAACGGCAGCTTCTGCGTCAACATCATATTTATCTGCCAAGAAGCCACTTAAATAAGCAGAGCTAAAGGGAACCAGCTCGCTGTAATCGAAGGGCTCAATGCTTTCCATATAACTATCGTCCATCTTCTTACTGCCATCAACGGGGATGCGCTCAAAACGCATGGAACCATTGCGCTCGCAACGATACACGCTAGTAGTCGTAATAATTTCGTCAGCAGTAGTAACGACGGAATCATTTTCTGCCTTATACACACCGCTGGCGCTAATGTCAGAATTAAACAGCCAAAAAGGAACATACATACCTTGAATTGCCTGCACACGATTGTTAGCAGTAAACTGGTCAGGCAAAAGGCGCTTCCCTTTGTAAAATTCTTCGAGAGCAGCGACAGCTTCCTCTTTAGTTTTCTTAAAGGGAATTACAAAGTCAGGCTTCAGCATTCCGCTAAAGCGACTGGGCAGCATAGTAGGATTACCGCAGTAACAGCACTCCGTCGCCATGGTGTTCTCGTCGCAGACAATCTCCGCTCCACAGCTGGAACAGGTAAAGGCGTGCATGTGGGCAAGCTCTTCCTCGCTCCACTCACTGCCAGCTTCTTCCGTATGCCAGGTAGCTTCCTTCGCCGCACGGTTCTTGGCAGCCTGCGCCTGTTCTTTATCGTAAATATCATCTAAGGTTTCAATTTTAAAAGCTGTGCCACAATATTCGCACACAATTTTATCGGTACTGGGAATATAACCGATAGGTGCGCCACAGCTTGGGCATTTATAGCTTACAGTATTCCCCGCCATTTTACACCTCGAAGTTAATTATTGTTTATCCTCATCGTTGAAGATGTCGCCACATTCCGGACAGAAGCGAGGCGGTTTGGACGGGTCTTCCGGTTCCCAGCCACACTTGTCGCATTTGTAAAGAGGTGCGTTAGCAGGCTTCTTCGCTCCGCATTCACCACAGAACTTACCTTTATTTACAGCACCGCAAGCACAGGTCCAACCATTTGCCTGTTGAGGTACAGGTTTTGCACTTCCACATTCGCCACAGAATTTACCACTGTTCACTGCACCGCAAGCACATTTCCAGCCGTCAGCTTGAGGAGCTTGAGCAGGTTGGGCTTGTTGCTGTTGAGCTTGACCCATTGCAAAAAGATTGCCTGCGTTCATACCACCAGCGTTATTTGCCATGTTCATACCCATAAAGCCCATTGCTGCACCCATATTGCCTTCGTTGGCAGCAGCAGCCTTCATTGCTTCTGCTTGTGCGCCAACTAAGTGAGCAGCTGCCATGGTCGGATTACGGAAAGCAGCATTGCGTTGGAGTTCTTTAATCATTTGCTCATCTTCTTCGCTTGCTTTAACACTGCTTACGCCAAAGCTTACGATTTCGATACCACGCAGTTCACTCCACTTTTTGCTCAGCACATCGTTAAGAGCAGTTGCCAGCTCCATGGTGTGACCGGGCAATGCACTGTAACGAATACCCATTGCAGAAATTTTTGCAAAAGCAGGTTGCAATGCGGTCATCAATTCAGTTTTCAGTTGGCTATCAATTTTACTGCGGGTATAATCCGCTTCCACGTTACCGCACACGTTAGTGTAGAACAAAATCGGGTTGGTTACGCGGTAGCTGTATTCACCAAAGCAACGGATAGCGATGTCGATATCGAGACCTACGTTATTGTCAACAACACGGAACGGCACAGCACTGGGAGTACCGTACTTGTTGCCCATAATTTCTTTAATGTTGAAGTAGTAAACCCTTTGGTCTTTACCAGGGTCGCCGCCAAAGGTAAAGCGCTTGCCAATTTGACGGAACACGTCCATAATACCATCGCTCAAGTCGCCAACGAAGATGGAAGGCTCACTGGATTGGTCATAAATGTATTCGCCCGGTTCAGCGCACAAATCTACAACCTTGCCTTGCTCAACGATAATCATTGCTTGACCTTCATTAACTGCGATAACGGAACCGTTGCTGATTACGTTAGCTTCACCGCTAGTGTTAGAGCTTCTGCCTTGGCTGCTCAAACGTTTTTGTCCTTTAGTAACCAGCACGTCTTCAGCCAAGCTGTCACAATATATAAACTCTTTCCATTGGTCGCCCAATACGCCACCAACTGCACCCATACCTGCTTTAATAAGACCCATAGTTTTATCCTCCTTTATTATAAAAACGTATCTATGTTTTAAAATAGTTATCCTTTTATTATTCTCTAAGGTAAACTGTTTTTCCTTTTCATGGTCAATTTAAAAATTTATTTAACGTAATCGCCAATAAAAAAGAGGAGATGTTACTCTCCTCTCAGTCGTTATTTTTTAGCAGCCGGTTTAGCTTCCGGTTGTTGCACCGGAGTAAAAGCAAAGTCAACCAATTTATTTTGTTTATCGAAAGCGAAAATCATGCTTACAATTTTTTCTTTAGTAAAAGAAGCAATGTAGGTTACGCGGTCAGCTTGGTCAAAGCGTTGGAAGGTAAAGAATTTTGCTTCCTTCATAGTGCCAAATTTTTGTTTAACTTGTTTTTGCAATTCTGTAAAAGCTTTTTCATCCACAGCTTTTTTCATATTAGCGCTAAAGCCTGCACTTACTTGTGCGTACAGGGGAACAGGCTCGCCGTCAAAAGCATCCATAATTCTTTCCGCAGTTTGTTGTTGCTTAGCCAAAGCCTTGTGGTCATCAGCAGCAAAGCCTACGGAGCAAAGCATCATCAAGCAGGATACCATCATCATTATCAATAATTTTTTCATCGTAAAGACCTCCATCCTATAAGAAATAAAGACAAATATTACTATCTGCCTTTATTATAACGCATTTCCTTGTTAGGCGCTATTAAATTATTTTTGCTCTGCTTGTTCTTCAAGCATCATACGCATGCAGGAAACCAAGGTTCCTTTTTTGCGATGGTTCATAATGCAGTCACAGCATCTGCCGTGATTTTCACAGGTTACCTTTTTGCAAGGGCAATTAGCTTCATTACAACGTTCTTTTTCCATAAGGGTTCCTCCTTCTTATTGAAAAGTTTAACCATAAAACGTATGAACTTTTCAATAACCTTTAATTAAATTGGAAATTCTAAAAACTTACTTATAACTCTTTAACGGTACTAACAATTTTCCATAAGTACCTTTGCCATTGGAGAGCATCATATTCAGCGCCCACACGCCTTTTTCAGAATCATCCTTAGTCTTGGCGCACTGCACTGCCCGTTTTGGAGAAGTGTATTCCAAAATGCCTTCCAGCTCCAGCAAATAGAACATATCTTGGCGTTTCCAAGCACTCAGTCCCAAATCGGAGAACATCACCGTCATCATAAGCATTTCGTCCATACGCCAGCACTCCAAGCGATAAGCACGACCGTCACTCAACGCGCCATTGTAATAGCCCACGTCCATAACGCCGTCTTCATTCGGCTCATAGGGTGAGGGAACATAATCTATTCTGCTTGGGGCAGGGAACTTTTTAATTAACATTCACAGTCTCCTTTGCAGGTATAGTTTTGGCAGAAGCTTTCGGTTCTACGGTAATAGTAACAGGCTTTTTATCAAAGACTGTAGTTTCAGTGCGTTTATATTTGGGCAAACGCTTCTTGATTTCGTAGTTAATCTTCTCGTTAATCAGCTCTATTGCTTCCATAGCAGCAGATTTATTGCCAAGCTTGAAGAACATGGTGCTCTTCTCGCCCACTTTAGTAATTCTGCCATTGTAGAGCGCTTTTCTACGTTTAATGTCCAGCATTTTGAAAGGAGCAGTTGCAGTCATCTCCTTGCCTTTGGTAAAGGTAGACACCTTATCTTTACGCAGCATAGGCTCAATTTGCAGGAAGATTACATAATCAACGTCAGAGTTTTCGTACACGTCAAGAATATCTGCACGTTCTGCAGATGTTAAATCTTCAATGCCAATTTCAGCAAGCTCTTTCATATAGGGAGTGCCATCAACAAATTGGTACACGTAGGGATTAAGAATAACCTTAAAGTTCTTCATAATCTCTTTGTCAATGTCCTTGTAATAATCTGCTTGGGAATTATTCACATACATTACTGCAACCTTGGGCATCTTAGACATTTTCACAGAGTTAATTGTCAAAAGAGTTTCCTGGTATTTTTTATCGCCCAGCACATATTTTTCGTAAGGGTTATATTCCTTTTTGGCAGCCATAGCCGTCATGCTTACGCACAACATTACGATGCTCAAAACAAAAATAAAAAGCTTTTTCATAACGAGACCTCCTATTTAACAAGAACATTATACCACTTTCGGATGAAAATTTAAATGCACTGCCAAGCTTAGCTCAGCAGTGCATTATTTTTATAAATTATTCTTGACCTTCAGGCTTTTCATTTTTTTCTACGTTATATTTGATTTTGA
>CALCUU010000065.1 GCA_937906915.1 uncultured Phascolarctobacterium sp.
TTTGACACCTGCTTTAAAATCCTTAATCATATCTTCACCTACTTATACTACACGTGACGCAGTAGCAAGGTTTCTTTTGCTACGTTCACAACTACATCCATCTCACGCTCTACCAAGCGCAAGGACAATCTATCTGCTAATTTGTCAAGCACAGGCAGCTCCGTCGGCTGATGACCTGCATCGATAATATTTAAACCACTGAACACAGCTTGTTGAGCGCTGTGGTACTTCACGTCGCCAGTCACAAGGGTATCTGCACCTTTAGCAAGGGCAATATCAATCAAATCACTGCCTGCCCCGCCACACACTGCAACTTTATGGACAGGCTTACCAGCGTCACCAACAGTTACGTAATCAGCCTTGAGGGAAGCTTTTACAAGCTGCGCGTAATCTGCCAAAGGCATCTTTTCTACAACGCCAATGCGACCTAAACCGTTACTTTCGTCTAATACGTCAGCATCATCTAATTTCAAAAGCTTTGCCAAAACATCGTTAACACCAGTGCTTACGCAATCCAGATTAGTATGAGCGCTGTAAACAGCAATACCGTTTTCTGCCAAAGTCAGGAGCAAATCCTGTTGCCAATCGTTATCTACAACACGTTTCAGCTTTTTGAAAATTGCAGGGTGGTGGGTAACAATGAGGTCTGCCTTTTGGGAGATTGCTTGCTCCACAACCTCTTTGGTCAAATCCAAGGCAAGCAAAATTTTCTTAACGGTCTTACCCTTACGACCAAGCATTAAGCCTACATTATCCCAATCCTCTGCCAAATTGGAAGGCATCAGTTCTTCCAACAAAGCTACTAAATCATTTACAGTTGCAAGCATCTGCCAACGCCTCCAATTCTTGAACTAACTTTTCCCAGGCAATATATTTTTCACTTGCTCTTGCCTGCTCACTCTTGCCCATATTGGCAAGTAATTTTTTATAGTTATTTATCTGGCGCGCAAACTGTTTCGCCAGTAAAGGGTGCTTAGCTTCAATTAAGCTGGGGCCAATTTCTAACACAGCGTCAGAAAAGCTTGCGCTTTCCCCACGTTCAGCTGCCATAATCTCGTACAGGTGACGACCGTCAGCAACCAAATCTTCTGCAACGATGTGCCAACCATTTTGAATGAGCCATTTGCGTAAAGAAGCAGCGCCTGCCATTGGTTGCAGTACCAAGCGCTTCGCTTCCACTGCCAAAGGCATATCTGCTTCTAAAATTTCTATCATGGTAGAGGCACCCATACCTGCAATGGCAATGCAATGGGCTTCGCCAGCTTGCAGTACCTTTAAGCCACTGCCAAGACGAACTTCCACCTTGCCCTTCATGCCATGCATGGACACGGTGTTCTTAGCAGCAAGGCAGGGACCTTCTGCAATATCACCTGCAATGGCGCTGGCAATCTTTCCTTGCTCCAAAAGCCATACGGGCAAATAAGCGTGGTCTGTGCCAATGTCAGCCAAAACGCAGCCTTGAGGGACAAGTTTGCCAATCGCTTCTAATCTATCTCCAATGTTCATAGTGCCTCCAAAGTCTCGCAAATTTTAACAATATATTATAACATTTTTACCTACTGTTGAAAACACAAAAATCGTTAGAAGTGCCGAAAGACGCGAAGCAGTGAGGCTTGCGAAGCGAAGGCGTACTTGAAGTACGTCGAGCAAGCAATCGAAGTTCCAACAAAGTTAAACGGTGCTTATATGAAATTTTATTTGTTGTCTGCGATTGCTTTGTTAAGGTCAGCAACCAGTTCGTCAATGTCGATGCCGTGAGCAGCAGCGCCTTGTTCCAAGGTTTCAAAGCGAGCAGCCATGCAGCCTACGCAGCCCAGACCGTATTCAGCAAAAACTTGCAAAATTTCAGGATGATTTTGAACAGCTTCAATGATGCCGGTATCTTTAGTAATCATAATGCAAAACTCCTTTGTGGTTAATTTTTAAAATTTCCTTGTAATATTATAGCATTTCCTCGTCAGCTTGCCAATTTTTCTGGGAGAATTTCACAAAATTTTTCTGCGATAGGTAAATTTTTGACACAATCTAAAGATGGACTATTGTTTTTTGTGAAAAAAGTCTGTATAATGGAGAAAAGTGGTGTAAAGTGGTGAAAGGTGGTGTCAAAAATGTTATTAGGTGAATACGAACATACCTTAGACATTAAAGGACGCCTTGCTATGCCCGCTAAGCTCCGCGAAAGTTTAGGTAACAAGTTTATTATTACCAAAGGTCTTGACGGTTGCCTTTTTGTTTACGATATGGAACAATGGCACATTTTGGAAGCTAAGCTTACCGGTTTGCCCATGAGTCGTAAAAATGCCCGCGATTTTGCCCGCTTCTTCTTTAGCGGTGCTTGCGAGGGTGAGTGCGATAAACAAGGCAGGGTGCTTATTCCGGCAAACTTGCGTGCTCACGCAGGCTTGGAGAAAAACGCAATTATCGTTGGCGTAGGCAGCAGAGCCGAAATTTGGGACGCTGCTAAGTGGAACGCATACAATGAAGAAAGTGCTGAAGACGTTAACGAACTGGCTGAACAGCTGGCAGACTTGGGTATCTAATAGGCGGTTACAATGGAATTTAAACACGTAAGTATTTTATTCAATGAAAGTGTAGACTTTCTGATTACAGATAAAAATGGTATCTACGTTGACTGCACCATGGGTGGTGCCGGTCACAGCAGGGGCTTCGCCTCCCAACTGGAAAAGGACGGCTTGCTCCTTGGCATTGACCAGGACGATGATGCCATTGCTGCAGCAAGTGAACGCTTGCTGGATAAATTTACCTGCAAAACAGCTATTGCAAAATCTAATTTTGAAAATTTTGCAGACGTGCTGGACAGCATGGGCATTGAAGAAATCGATGGTATCTTCTTCGATTTAGGTGTTTCCAGCTATCAGCTTGATACTCCGGAGCGTGGCTTCTCTTATATGCACGACGGTCCCTTGGATATGCGTATGAATAAGGATGCCAAGCTGGATGCAGAGTACGTGGTAAATAATTACAAGGAAGATGAGCTGGCAGAGCTTATTTATAAATACGGCGAAGAGCGTTGGAGCAAGCGTATTGCTCAGTTCATCGTCAACGAGCGTAAGAACGCTCCCATCAAAACAACTTATCAGCTGGTGGATATTATCAAGAAGGCGATTCCCAAGGGAGCGCGCATTGATGGTCCTCACCCTGCTAAGAGAACCTTCCAGGCAATTCGCATTGAAGTGAATAACGAGCTTGGCATTTTAGAAAAGACTATGATTACCGCTGTGGAACGCTTAAAAAGCGGAGGACGCATTGGTGTTATTACCTTCCATTCCTTGGAAGATAGAATTATTAAGCAAACCTTTGCGAAATTGGCGAAGGGCTGCACCTGCCCGCCCCAGTTACCGGTGTGCGTGTGCGGTAAGAAGCCGCTACTGAAAAAGGTTGGGAACATTACTCCCAGCAAAGAGGAAGTTGAAGAAAATCCTCGCTCCCGTAGCGCAAGATTAAGATACGCAATTAAAATTTAATGATATAAGGATATGTAAGTTAAATGTTAGCAAGAAAGTTAGACAATGCTACTTGGGAAGAGCAGCAGTACACAATAGAAGAGGTTCAGGTACGACATCAGCAGAAAAAAGCTGATAAGCATAAATTGTTGCGCCGTCGTATATGTGTTGTTATGGCTGCTGTGCTGTCAACTTACATGTATTCCGTGTGGCGTAGTACTGATGTTGTGCATTTTGGCAATGAAATAATTGCGTTGCAGGCTCAAGAACGCCAGTTGATAAATAAGAATAACGAATTAAAAATTGAAGTAGAGAAGCTTAAAGGACCCGGTCGCATCATTCGTTTTGCTGAAAAGGAACTGGGTATGAGCGTAGCACGTAGTAACATTTACGTTAAAACAGGAACTGCAAAAAATTATGGTGGTCCTGCCGTGTTAGCAAGCAAATAGGCGTAGCCTTTTAGCGGTCTTTATGTTATAATTTTTATAAGATTTTAGAGAGGCAGCCTTTTGGCTGCTCTTTCACTTTTGGAGGTAATGTTATGCAAAAACAATTAACCTTGATTATCGACAAAATCATAGAAGAAGTGCGCCAAGTACAAGTTTTAGGCGCTGACGATAAAATTATTACCGATATTACTGCAGACTCCCGCGTTGTAGAGGAAGGTAGCCTGTTCATCTGCTTGAAGGGTGCAACCGTTGACGGTCACAAATTTTTGCAGATGGCTGTAGAAAAGGGCGCTGTTGCTGCGTTGGTGGAGGATGTTCCTGAAGAAATCCCTGAGGGCGTAACTCTCCTTGTTGTTCCCGATACTCGTAAGGCGATGGAAGCTGTTGTTCCTTATTTTTACGATTACCCCGGCAAAAATATGCGTATGTTGGGCATCACCGGTACAAATGGCAAAACTACTACTACCAATATCATCCGTACCGTTTTGCGTCGTGCAGGCTATAAGGTGGGCTTGATTGGTACCATTAACATTATGATTGAAGACGAAGTGACCGAAGCTCACAACACTACTCCCGACGTGGTGGATTTGCAAAAGGCGCTTTACGCTATGAAGAACGCTGGCTGTGACTACGTTGTTATGGAAGTTTCCAGTCACGCTCTTGTTTTGAACCGTGTGGCAGGCTGTGAATACGATTGCGCAGTTTTGACCAA
>CALCUU010000066.1 GCA_937906915.1 uncultured Phascolarctobacterium sp.
CGTAACTACCTTGATGGCAACAGCAATCCTGTTCTATCTTGGTACTGGTCCCATCAAAGGCTTCGCAGTTACCTTGGCATTAGGCGTACTCCTCAGTATGTTTACTGCAATTACCGTAACCAAATACCTGTTACGCTTCTTGATTTACTCTAGATTTACCCAAAATCCTTGGATTTTTGGTGTGGCAGCTCCTAAAGCTGATACTGCTAAGGAGGTGTCTAAATAATGTTTTCTATCGTTAAAAACTGGAAAATCTTTTTTGCAATTACTATTTCTTTCTTAATCATCGGTGTAGGCTCCATCTTGTTCCGTGGCTTTAACCTGGGCATTGACTTTACCGGTGGTAGCATTATGGACCTTTCTTTCAACAAGGCTGTTACCGTTGCAGAAGTTCGTGATGTTTTGAAGGAGCACAAGCTGGGCAACGCTATTATCCAATTGGAAAACGTTGACGGCGAGCAAACTTCTAAAGGCGTACTTATTCGTACTGGTGTTATTGATGACAGCCATCGTCGTGAAGTTATGGCTGACCTTGGTAACAAGCTGGGCGAATTCCAAATTCAACGTGTTGAACAAGTAGGCGCAACCATTGGCGGCGAGCTTATCCAACAAGCGGTTATGGCGATTGGTCTTTCTTGGGTACTGATGATTGCCTACATAACCCTGCGTTTTGAATTTAAGTTTGCTATTGCGGCGATCATCGCCTTGATTATCGACGTACTGGTAACCTTGAGTTACTTCTCCTTGCTGCACATGGAAATGGATTCTTCCTTCGTAGCAGCCCTCCTTACCGTTGTAGGTTACTCCATTAACGGTACCATCGTAATCTTTGACCGCATTCGTGAAGCGCTGAAAACTCACCGCCGTAACGAAAGCCTTGGCGATATGGTAGATAACTGCATTTGGTCTACCATGACCCGTACCTGCTACACCGTAGGTACCTCCTTATTCGCCATCGTATCCATCTTCCTGTGGGGCGGCGAAACCATTCACAACTTCTCCTTCGCAATGTTGGTAGGTTTCTGCAGTGGTGCGTACACTTCTGTGTTCTTGGCGGGGCCGTTGTGGTTGATGCTTCGTGGTAAAATCAAAGCTTAATTAAAAGCGTGATAAGCACTGTCTAGCGTTGTTGGAACTGCACTTGCTTGCTCGACGTACGCTTAGTACGCCTTCGCGGCACAAGTTTGTTCCGCCTAGCTATCCAGCACTTCTGCCGCTTTTCAAGTAATTTTACTTCTCAT
>CALCUU010000067.1 GCA_937906915.1 uncultured Phascolarctobacterium sp.
GGACACTATGGATCTTATTGAGTCCATGGGGGTGCCGCTGAAAACCGAGCGGGGCAACCGCGTATTCCCCGTATCCGATAAGGCGGTGGACGTCGTAGACGCGCTGGTGCGCTATGCCAAAGAGGGCGGCGCCACCATCACCGCTGAGTACAACGAAGCCTATCAGGCTGCCCAGCAGAAGTATGATCTGGAGAAGGCGGCAGAACTTCAGTATGGAAAATTGCCAAAATTGCAGTAATTGCAATCCTGAAGGGCATTTGGCAGAGTTAAGTGCGGAAAACAGGCAGTAATTTCTCTTATCAAAGGTGGCGCATTTGATAGCTTTGGTGAGCGTAAGCGCATTATTGTATTCAACTTGGGCAAAACTAACGTGGTAATGTTCAACCCAGTTATCGTAAAAAAAGACAAGCCTTACGAAACAGTAGAAGGTTGTTTATCTTTAGTTGGTGAGCGTGCTTGCACTCGCTACGAAAATATTGAGGTTGAGTACCAAGATATGAAGATGCGCAAGCAACGTAGCAAATTTAGTGGTTTTACAGCACAAATTATCCAACATGAATGTGACCATTTGGAAGGGATTATAATTTAGAGGATGACGAAAGGATGATAAACTTTGAAAATTGCTAAGAAAGATGCCTTGATGTGGTTTAGATTTTTTGCACAGCTTCCTGATGACGAAGAGCTGATGCCCAAGCAAATGGAGCTGGTTTACGCAACTTTTGCCCAAATTGAAGCTGCTATTGACGCTCGCAACGAAAAACTGCTTGCTGAAATTAAAGGCTTGCAATCCATTGACGGCAGAAGCTATTTCGTAGGCAAGGCAGAAAAATTTGCTAAAGGCTGTCGCTCCTGCCTTACTGGTACTGGCTTGACTGCTATCCGCAAGACCAATAAATGCAACATTAAGTGCAAATTCTGCTATAACTATGGTGATTTAGACAACATTATGCCCATTGGCGAAGGTATGTGGGAAATTGGTGGCACCCGTTTTTATGAACGCGATTTAGATTTGCTCCTTTCCATTCAAAACAAGCCTACCGGTATTTCTTACGTGTACCTTGAACCCTTTATGGAAATTGAAAAATATTACAACATCATCCGTAAATTTAGTGAAGCTGGCATTCACCAGCACATGTACACCAACGGCACCCTTGCCAATGAAGAGAACCTCAAGGCTTTGGGCGAAGCTGGTCTTGACGAACTGCGCTTTAACTTAGGTGCAACTAACTGCAACGACAAGGTTATCGAAGCCATTGGCATTGCTAAAAAGTATATTA
>CALCUU010000068.1 GCA_937906915.1 uncultured Phascolarctobacterium sp.
CCATTTACTTTGGCTCTGGCTATCTGACCCAAGCTGAATGGTGGAAGATTGGTTTCATCGTTTCCATCGTAAACTTGATCTGCTTCTTGGGCGTTGGCACCATCTGGTGGAAAGTTATCGGTCTTTGGTAATAACTTCATAAAAAATAAGGCTCCGCATTTCGCGGAGCCTTTGTTATTTTTAGTAGTAACACGTAAAATTGTTAGACAGTGCTTATCACTATTTTACGAGATCCATGCCAATTTGGAGAGCCTTTTTGTTGACCTCTTCAGTTCCTTTGGGAACGCGGTTCAAAACTGCTTTAACCAAGGATTCTTCGGAAACGATGTTGGTAATTTTTACCAATGCACCCAATGCGATGATGTTAGCGAAGAGTGCTTTGCCCAAAATTTCTTTTGCAGAAGAGGTGATGGGCAGTTCGTAAACTTTGCCGGTGTGAGCAGGCAGTTTGCTTACGAAAAGGCTATCGGTAACGAGGATGCTTTCCGGAGAAAGGTCTGCGCTGTATTTGTTAGCAGCTTCTTGGCTCATTGCAAGGAGCAGGTTAGGTTCGGTTACTTTGGGGAAGTGGATAGCGTCTTCAGAAATCATAACTTCGGATTTAGAGGAGCCACCGCGTGCTTCCGGACCATAGGATTGGGATTGGATGGCAAGCTTGCCATCGAGGAGTGCTGCTTCAGCTAAGATGATGCCGGCAAGAATCAAGCCTTGACCGCCGGTGCCGGATAAACGTAATTCTTGTTTCATTATTTATTACCTCCCTGTGCACGAGCGATAAGTTCATCATAAGCTTCGGTGTATTCCTTACGGGTGTTGTCTTCGTGAAGAACGCCGATGGGGAATTTGCCAGCTTTTTGTTCATCGGTAAGTTTGTTCCAAGCTGCCAGCATTACTGCGTGGTCGCGTTGCCATTTCATCATGTCAGCAGGACCGCCAATTTTGTTTTGACGACCGAAGGAGATGGGGCAACCGGTAACAGCTTCGATAAGGCTAAAGCCTTTGTGTTGGATGCCTTTAGCAATCAAATCAGTGAGGATTTGTGCGTGGAAGGTAGTACCGCGTGCAACGAAGGTTGCGCCTGCTGCTTTTGCCAGTTCGGTAATGTCAAATGCAGGTTCAATGGTTTCGTAGGGAGCGGTGGTAGCTTTGCTGCCTTGAGGGGTCAGCGGGGAATATTGACCGCCGGTCATACCGTAAATGTTGTTGTTGAACAGTACAACGGTCATGTCAATGTTACGGCGAGCAGCGTGAATTAAATGGTTGCCGCCAATTGCAGTAGCGTCGCCGTCGCCGGTAACAACGATTACGTTAAGGGACGGATCTGCCAATTTAACACCGGTTGCTACGGGCAAAGCGCGACCGTGAGCAGAGTGAACGGTGTTGAAGTCAAGATAACCGGAAGCACGGCTGGAGCAGCCGATACCGGAGATAACAGCAACATTATCTTTTTCCAAAGCCAGCTTATCAATTGCTTTTACGATACAGCCGGTGATAACGCCGTTGCCACAGCCAGGGCACCAGATGTGAGGCAGACGGCCGGGACGGAAATATTTATTGATTAAGTTTTCCATACTCATAGTTCTTCTCTCCTCTCTTACAGTGCCATAGCTTTTTTGATTTCTGCCAGCAGCTGTGCAGGAGTTGCCGGTTCGTTATCGTATTTAGCATAGCTGGTTACGGGAACTTTGCCTGCTACCGCACGTTCTACTTCCAGAACGTATTGACCGCAGTTAAGTTCGTGTACCATAATGCCTTTAACTTTGTCAGCCAAAGCTTTCATTTGTTTATCAGCGAAGGGCCAGATGGTGATGGGGCGAACCAAACCAACTTTCAAGCCTTCTTTACGAGCACGGTCAACAGCTTCGTAAGCAGTGCGAGCACCGCCACCGAATGCTACTACAGCGTATTCAGCATCTTCCATGCAGTAGTCTTCAACTTGTACGATGTCTTCCAGATTGTCGTACAGCTTGTGGTATTGACGGTCAGCTGCAGTTTTGGTTGCTGCGGGAGTACCTTTGGGGAAACCGGTTTCGTCATGCACAAGACCGGTTACGTGCCAACGATAACCGCTGCCGAATGCGGGCATCGGGGGAACAAGGCTTTCGTCAGCTTCATAAGCTTTGAAATCTTCCGGAGCGCAGGTAGGTTGTTTACGTTCTGCTTGAGGAATTTCGTCGTAGTTGTCGGGCAGTTCGATTCTTTCGCGCATGTGACCGATAACTTCGTCCATCAAGAGGATAACGGGAACACGATATTTTTCGCTAAGCGCGTAAGCACGCAGGGTCAGGTCGAAGCATTCAGGAACGCTTGCCGGAGTCAAAGCGATAATCCAGTGGTCGCCGTGGGTGCCCCAACGAGCTTGCATAATGTCGCCTTGGGACGGGGAGGTGGGTTGACCGGTGGACGGGCCCACACGTTGTACGTTAACGATTACCATGGGAACTTCTGCCATGCAAGCATAGCCGATAAGTTCTTGTTTTAAAGAGAAGCCAGGGCCGCTGGTTGCGGTCATAACTTTTTTGCCGGTCAAGGAAGCGCCGATAATTGCGCCCATGGAAGCGATTTCGTCTTCCATTTGGATAAATTTACCGCCAACGAGAGGCAGTCTTTCTGCTAAGGATTCAGCAACCTCAGTGGAAGGGGTAATGGGGTAGCCGCCGAAAAATTTAACGCCTGCGGCAATAGCGCCTTCAACAACTGCTTGGTTACCTTGCAGCAGTAAAATTCTGGACATTTGGTTCACTCCTTTGGCTTATTTTTCTACAAAAATAGCATAGTCGGGGCAACGCAGTTCGCATTGACCGCATTTAATGCAGTTTTCTTCGTGTACAGCTTCAATTTTTTCAATCTCGCTCAGCGCAAGAACTTGTTTAGGGCAGAACGCAGCGCAAATGCCACAGCCTTTGCAACGTTCGGTGATAATTTTTAAACTCATTATAGTCCTCCTCCTTATAAGAAAACTTAGAATATGATTTGCCCGTAAAGCATTTTCACCTTATGTATATTATATGAAATATTCTTGACAGATTAAAGTGTTACATAGTGCTTTTCTAAATAAAATTTTTGTTAAAACTGGCATTATGTCTTAATTGTAGGTATAATGAGACTAGATATGTATGTGTGCTTTAATGGGAGGCTAAATCGTGCAGATAGATGCTAAATTACCTAAGGAAAAGCGAATAGAGATTGCGGCAGAAGAAATCTTCTCCAGATTTGGTTACGAAAAGGCAACCTTGGATGGCATTATCGCTTTGGCTGATGTTGGCAAGGGAACTGTTTATAAATATTTTGGCAATAAGGAGCAGCTTTTTTACAAATTAGTTGCGGTAAAAAACGTGCCCTTTGTAGAAGCCCTGCAGGCTGCCGTTGAAAATGAGAAGGGCTTGCAAGCCAAACTCATTGCTTATTTTGCGGTGCTGGTTGAGTTTTACCATAAGAACAGCGCACTGTG
>CALCUU010000069.1 GCA_937906915.1 uncultured Phascolarctobacterium sp.
TTATTTTGCCCCACCCTCGTGATAAAATAAAATTACTATGAAAACTAAACTTACAACTTACATAAAAAGCATATTGAATGCGTTGACGGAACGTGGCTTTGAAGCATACGTTGTGGGCGGTGCAGTACGTGACTTGCTCCTTGGCGCAGAGCCCGGAGATTTTGACGTGACCACCAGTGCACATCCTGAAGAAGTCTTAGAAATTTGCCACGCTCAAAATTGGCGCACCGTTGATAATCTGGGCAACAATTTTGGCTGCGTTATTGCTCTTGTCGAAAATGTACCTGTAGAAATCACTACCTTCCGTGGCGAAGCTTACGGCACAGACGCTCACAAGCCGGAAAAAGTCTGGTATTGCGAAACTCTCCGTGAAGATTTAAGCCGTCGCGATTTTACAGTAAACGCTATGGCACTCGACCTTGACGGCAAGCTGTACGATTATTTTGGCGGACAAGAAGATTTGCAAAATAAAATCCTGCGCACCGTTGGCAAAGCAAGCCAACGCTACGAAGAAGACGCCTTGCGTATGTTTAGAGCCTGTCGCTTTGTGGCGCAGCTTGGCTTCAATTACGTGCAGGAAGATGATTTACTCCCAGCCTTCGGAATGGAAGGTACTCCTTACCGATTGGAACAAAACTTTAAATTTCCCGTAGAGCGTTGTGCAGGTTTATCCTTGGAGCGTGTACGCAAGGAGATTGAAAAATTATTGGTAAGCCCTTACGCTGGCAAAGGCTTGATGCTTCTTTTGGCAACAGGCTTGGCAAATGCAACCTGTCGAGTAAAAGAAAATGGCTCCTTCACGGAAATCCCCATCCTGCCGGAGCTGGAACACCTTGCAGGCTTACACCAAAACCCTCGCTTCCACTGCTACGACACTTGGGAGCATACCCTCGCCGCCATTGACAACAGCCCTCAAGATTTAGAAATTCGTTGGGCGCTACTGTTACACGACGTTGGCAAAGGCTTGCCCGACGTGCGTAAGCTTAATAAAGAAGGACAACCTAGCGACCACGGACACGAAGCCAAAAGTGCAGAACTTTCCCGGGAAATAATGGCACGTCTCCGTTATCCGGAAAAATTCAGCAAGCTAATAGTTTGGCTGGTAGCAGAGCACATGCGCTTCGCACCAATGCTTCTTACCGGAGAAAAAACCTTGCTCCGTTGGGTACGCAGTGAAGCAACCAGCGGAAACTTCCGCAATCAAAAGGAAATGACCTCTGCTTATGAAAAGCTTGTAGAAATTTTCCTAGCAGATATGGGAGCAACCCACGCCTCTAAAAACCAAAAGCTCATGGCGGACGGCAGAAGTCTTGGTGAGCAGGTTATCGCCCTCGCTCGTGAAAAGATGCCCGTTGCAACCAGCGACCTTGCCATCAGCGGCAGGGACTTACTGGAAATCATTCCCCAAGCTCAAATTAAAAACGCACTCCCCTATCT
>CALCUU010000070.1 GCA_937906915.1 uncultured Phascolarctobacterium sp.
CCGCTTTTTGTATTGATTGAACCGAACTCAGGATTTTTGGGAACTTTGACGGGCGGTCTTTATATTTACAGGGAAGGCATTTTGTACGGGGCGGTGCAAGGATTGCGCTCTGCAAGCATGATGAGCTTGGGACTTTTGGTGTGTTGGACCAGTGACCCGCGCCAATTACTGCAAGCCTTAATTGCCTGGCGCCTTTCTCCCCAAATCGCTTTTATGCTGGTTACGGCAATCCGTTTTTTACCGGTACTGGCAGCAGAAACTGGCGAAGTTATTACTGCTCTCCAATTACGGAGCGATAGTCATAGCGGAAGAACTGCGGTTATCCGTCATTTGCCTTATATTGCTAAGCCACTGCTTGCCCGTTGTCTAAGACGTGCTCAAACTTTGGCGCTTTCCGTTGTCAGCAGGGGCTTCTTTCTTGCCAACGCCAATAAGCAGGCAAATTTGTGGGATTGGCGGGAAAAACTTTGCTGTATTTCCTTGAGCCTTTTAGTTGCTGTGATTGTCAGCAGTAAAATTTCTTATCTTTTGTCTGAGCAAGGCTTTTATTTTGGCGTGCTAAGACAAGCTTATGATTGGACGAAATTATACTTATGAATAAATTAAAGGGGTGGCTTGCCCTCGTAATTTTGGCAGTGAGCTGGTGCGCGCTGTATTGGATTACGGGGAGTAGAACACCGTGGAACCAATTTAATACTGGAAGTAATGAGCAGGGAGTGAGCGCTTACCTAGGCGATATACCTGTTATAAATTACGATCGCATGGGTTTTACCAAAGCCGTTGTGCGCTACATCAAAGCGGAGAATGGTTGGCTGGTAGGTACGGAGCGGGGCGAGCTGTTCCTTTTCAACAACGAAGGACGTGCTTTGTGGAAGCGTTCCCTTGGCATTGGCAAGCTTATCTCCGTGTGCATCAGCAATGATACGAAAACTGCTTACATTGGCGAAGCAAGTCCTGAGGGTAGCCTTTTCGCCATTAACGTCAAAACTGGCGACGTCATTTGGCAACACAAGGCTTCTGATTTTGTAGGCACGGAAGCTTCCCTGCGCTCTCATCCTTCCATCGTACATATTGCGGTGGATAAGGAAGATAATGTTTTTGCCAACTGCTACCGTTTTAAGATGACTAAGGACGGAACTAGAAGCTACAGCGCAAAAATGTTAGCTATCGAAAAATCTGGCAAGCTGTTGTGGGAATATCCCGCCCAGGAAACTATCGACTGCTGGATAAACTGGTGTGACGTTAACGATAACAACGGTAAGGTTGTCATTTCCACGTCTGCCTACGATTACAGACCTGATATGAAATACAGGGACACCTTGTACTTTTTGGATAAGAAGACTGGTGAAAAGGTGAACTCCATTTGGGTTCCACCTGTTCCTCCCTTTGAGAACACTGTTGTCCGTAGTAGTCCCAACTATTCTGAGGACGGAAGATTTTTGGCGGCGTCCTGTAGTGACGGCAGGGGAATACTTTTTGATTCAGTAGGTAATCTGCTGTGGACAAGATTTGTTTCCGTTCCAGCAAATGTGGATAATACTTGGATTAATGCCTCTGGTCGTGACGGCTTCGTTACGGATTACGGAGTAACCTTTACTACCATCAACACCTTTAACCGTGAAAACTGGCAGCTGCCCACGCCCTTGGAGCATCCTAGTAACAATAGCATCTTCCTTTTTGGCTTAGATGGTGAGTTTAAATACCAGTTTAAGGCAGAGGGAACTATGGAAGAGCTTGCCTTTGCAGATAATCTTGTTGCCTGCGCTGTAGGTCGTAATGTGCGAACTCACAATTACGCTGCCCACGGAATGCTTTTGGTAGATTTGAAGGACGGCAAGGAAAAACTCTTCCACCATACGGAGGGACCTTGCCAAGCTATTGATATAAGTGCTGACGGCAGTAAGGTTGCAGCTGTGGAAGCACCTGTCCTAACTCCCCAAGGAAAAATCTTGGGAGCGTATCGCTTGCATATTTGGGAGACCGGTTTAGGAGGTAAAGGCAATGATTAAGGATTTTCTTGCTTATTACCGTCCCTACAAGTCACATTTTATCTTTGTGGTTTTAGGCTCCTGTGTGGCGGCGCTTTTAGATTTAATCTTTCCCATTTTGGTTAGACATATTTTAAATGTGGAGCTTCCTCAGAAAAATGTGGAAGGTATTCTGAACTGGATATGTCTTCTGATGGCTATGTATTTTTTCAATTTTGGTTTGCTCTTTTGCATAAACTATTTTGGTCATATCATGAGTGCTTCCATTGAAAACGATATGCGCCGTGATTTGTTCGCCCATTTGCAGAAAATGTCCTTCCGTTTTTATGACAATGTTAAAACAGGACAGCTGCTTTCCCGTTTGACTAGCGACATTGTGGAAATAAGCGAGCTGACTTATCGCGGGCCAAACGATTTATTTATCTGCTGTATCACTATGGCTGGCACCTTGGGTGTTTTGGTGTGGATGAACCCCACCCTTGGAGCCCTGATTGCTTTTCTGCTTTTAGTAAAAGCGGTACATACTGTCATTGTAAATCGCAAGATGAAGAACGCCTTTAGGCGTAATCGTGCTAAATCCGGTGAACTTTCTGCTCAGGCAGACGAAGCTTTGGGCGGTGTACGCCTTGTTAAAGCCTTCGCCGCAGAGGAGGCAGAACGCTTACGCTTTATGAATAAAAGTGATGAGCTGCGGAATACACGCATATCTTCCTATAAATTGCTTTCCTATTTTAATAGTAGTGTCAATTTATTTACCAACGCTACCAATTTGATTCTGCTTGGCTGTGGTGCCCTGCTCATTGCGGCAGACGAACTTACCTTGAGCGATTTCGTTGCCTTTTTACTTTACGTGAACCTGTTTATGAAACCACTGTTGCGTTTAACGGTGTTTACGGAAATGTACCAAAGGGGTATGGCAGGCTTTGCCCGCTTCCACGAAATTATGTCTAAGCCGGAAGAAATTAAAGATGTTAAAGATGCCATTCCCTGCACCAATATCAAGGGCGAGATTGTCTTTGAGAACGTTACCTTTGGTTACCTTGATGGTAAAAATGTTTTGAAAAATGTAGATTTACGCATAGCTCCCGGTGAAAAGGTTGCCTTTGTTGGTACTACGGGAGCGGGTAAGACTACAATTGCTAATCTGCTTTTGCGGTTTTATGAACCACAGCAGGGCAGAGTTTTGCTAGATGGTTTAGATATTCAAAAATATCAACAGCGGAGCCTGCGTGAACAAATTGGTTTGGTTCAGCAGGACGTGTTCCTTTTTTCAGACTCTGTCAAATTTAACATTGCTTATGGCAAATGGAACGCTACGGAAACTGAAATTGTTGAAGCTGCGAAGAATGCTGCGGCTGATGAATTTATCGGGCGTTTACCTCAAGGCTATGCTACGGAAATTGGCGAGCGTGGGGTGAAGCTTAGCGGTGGACAAAAGCAACGCATTGCCATTGCCAGAGTGTTCCTGAAAAATCCACCTGTCTTGATTTTGGACGAAGCAACATCTGCTCTTGATACGCGTACTGAAAAACAAATCCAAGGAGCGTTGGACAAGCTTTCTCAAAATAGAACAACCCTTATCATTGCTCATAGACTTTCTACCATTATGAATGCGGATAGAATTGTAGTGCTCAACAATGGTGAGATTGCGGAGATTGGTAAACACGAAGAGCTTTTAGCTTTGAATGGTATTTATAAAAAATTATATGAATTAAGCGAGCACTGAAGGAGTTGAGATGGTGGAAGAATATCAATTTTCGTATGGTAAGAGCTTACGTTGTGGTTATACCACGGGAAGTTGTGCTACTGCTGCCTCTAAAGCAGCGGCAGTGATGCTCTTAACCAAAGAAAGAGTAGAAGTTGTGCGTATTGATACTCCTAAAGGTATTGTTTTAAATTTAGAACCTTTGGAAGTTGAGCGAGGAGAAACCTACGTTAGCTGCGCCATCCGTAAAGATTCCGGTGATGACCCTGACGCTACAAACGGTGTATTGGTTTATGCTCGCGTTGAGAAAACCGATACTGCAGACATTGAAATATGTGGTGGTGTAGGAGTAGGCAGGGTAACCCAGCCAGGTCTTGCCTGTGCAATGGGAGGGCCTGCAATTAACCCAACTCCTCGAAAAATGATTATTGCTGAACTTACTAAGGTAATGGAGCAAAATAATTATCACGGTGGACTAAAGGTAACTATTTCCATTCCGGCAGGAGTGGAGATTGCCAAGAAAACCTTTAACCCGCGCCTTGGAATAGTGGGTGGACTTTCCGTTCTCGGTACAAGTGGTATTGTGGAGCCTATGAGTGAAAGGGCGTTGGTAGAAACCATACACGTTGAGCTTAATATTCAAAAGGCTAAGGGCAATAAAAATCTTTTGGTATTCTTTGGAAATTACGGTGAAGATTTTACCCGTGATGTTTTACAGTTGGATATTTCTAATCGTGTAACCTGTAGTAATTTTGTAGGGGAGCTTTTAGATTACGCAGTTTATTGTGGATTTGAAACATTGCTTTTGATTGGGCACGCAGGTAAATTAGTAAAACTGGCTCAAGGAGTAATGAATACCCATTCCAAGTACGCTGATTGTAGAACGGAAGTTTTCGCATTGCAAGCAATGCTTAATGGTGCTTCTAAAGAAGTGGGGCAAGAAATTTATAACTGCCTGACTACGGACGAAGTTACTAAGATTTTACAGCGAGAGAAAATTTTTGAACCTGTCATTCAAGAAGTGACGAAAAAAATTGATTTTTACATGCAGTATCGCGTGCATGGAAAGATAAAAACTGGAGCGTTAATGTTCTCCAATGTTTATGGCATTCTTGGGAAAACAGAATACGCCGATGAACTTGTGAACTTACATAAACGTGAAGCAAAGGAGATTGAAAAATAATGATTTATTTTATTGGTGCAGGCCCTGGTGCTGTTGATTTGATTACTGTAAAAGGTAAAGAATTGTTGGAAAAAGCTGACCTGATTATTTACGCAGGGTCTTTGGTAAATCCTAAGCTTTTGGATTATGCCAAACCGGAATGTGTAATTATGGATAGCGCTTCCATGACTTTGGAAGAAGTTATTGCGGCAATGGTTCCTGCTGCTCAAGAAGGCAAGCTTGTTGTACGCTTGCATACTGGTGACCCTAGCGTGTACGGTGCCCATCGTGAGCAAATTGATATGCTGCGTAGCTACGATTTGGATTTTGAAATTGTTCCCGGCGTAAGCTCCTTCTGTGCTGCGGCTGCAGCCCTTGATGCAGAATACACTTTGCCTAACGTAAGTCAATCTGTAATTATTACCCGTATGGAAGGCAGAACTCCTGTACCTAATAAACAAAAGATTGCTGATTACGCAGCACACAAGGCTACCATGGTAATTTTCCTTTCTAGCGGTATGCTTGAAAAATTACAAACTGAACTTATCAAAGGCGGTTACAGCGCAGATACTCCTGCTGCAATCGTGTATAAGGCTTCTTGGCCTGA
>CALCUU010000071.1 GCA_937906915.1 uncultured Phascolarctobacterium sp.
AAGCTGCATTAACCCTCGTGAGTTCACCACTGATAAGCACCGCACCGTTGATGATACTCCCTTTGGCGGTGGGGCAGGCATGGTTTTGAAACCGGAGCCTATGGTAGCAGCAATCCGCAAGGCGAAGGAAGCGTTGCCCAACGCTCGCGTTATTGCCATGTGTCCGGGCGGACGCACCTTGAAGCAAAGCATTGTGGAGGAATACGCTCATTGCGGGCAGGATATAATTTTCGTATGTGGTCATTACGAAGGCTTTGACGAGCGCATCTTTAACTGGGTGGACGAAAAGCTTTCCATTGGTGATTACGTGCTTACCGGCGGCGAGATGCCTGCGCTGATTATTATGGACGCAGTTAGCCGCTTTATCCCCGGTGTTTTGGGTAAGCTTGCCAGTGCGGAGGAAGACTCCTTTAGCACGGGAATGCTTGAGTATCCCCAATACACCCGTCCTGTAGATTTTGAAGGCTTGGTGGTGCCGGAGGTTTTACGCAATGGCAACCGCGCACTTATCAATCGCTGGCGCAGGAAAAAATCCTTGAAGGCGACCTACAAACTTCGTCCTGATTTGCTTCCTCAAGAGGTAATTGATGCCATTCACGGCAAGGTGCCTCGTGATATGAAGAAGGACGAGAAAAAGTTTTACGCCGAAGTAAGGGAAGAATTGGCTCAAGAAGCTATTGAAGGTGAATAAAATGGCTGAGCTCTATGTAGGCCTTGTTCATTATCCAATTTATAATAAGCGCATGCACGTTATTGCAGGCGCTGTAACTAATTTTGACATTCACGATATTTCTCGCACTTGTCGTACTTATGATGTAAAACGTTACTACATCATCCATCCCTTAGATGTGCAACGTGACATCATCAAGAAGATTATCGGCTACTGGCAAGAGGGTTACGGTAGAACCTACAACCCTGACCGTAGCAATGCTCTCGACATTGTGTGCTGGCAGGCTGATATCGAAGCTGCTGCTTTGGACATTGAAGCTCAAACCGGCAAGCGTCCCTACATCGTAACTACTGATGCGAGAATTTATCCCAACACAGTTTCCTACGGCTTTATGCGTAAGCAACTGCAAGAAGGCGACAGACCAATCCTTTTGCTTTTTGGTACAGGCTTTGGTATCGAGGCAGAGACCATGAGCAAATTTGATTATATCTTGGAGCCAATCTACGGTGCTTGCGACTATAATCACCTGTGTGTGCGCAGTGCTGCGGCTATAATCTTAGACCGCTTGGCAGGCGAAGCCTGGTGGGAAAAAGTGTAGAATTTCTGTTAACTTTTATGCAAAATTTCATTGCATTATAAGTACATATATGGTACAATACACGTTGTGTAATACGGACGGTCCGCTGTGGAGTTCGCACATGAACGTCTATGATTTTAGGAGGAAAAAATGAACATTATTGAAGTATTGGAACAAGAACAACTCCGTTCTGACATTCCCGAATTCCGTGCAGGCGACACTGTAAAAGTTCACGCAAAAATCGTTGAAGGTAACAGAGAACGTATCCAAGTATTTGAAGGCGTTGTAATTTCCCGTAGCGGTTCCGGCGTACGTGAAAACTTCACCGTTCGTCGTATTTCTTATGGTGTTGGCGTAGAAAGAACTTTCCCCGTTCACAGCCCGCGTATCGACAAAATCGAAGTGGCTCGTCGTGGTATCGTTCGTCGCGCTAAACTGTACTATCTGCGCAACCTCACCGGTAAAGCAGCTCGTATCAGAGAACGCCGCTAATTTTAATTTTGTTCTTAATGGAAGGGACTGTAGTATTGCAGTCCCTTTTATTATTCTGGGTGTAATTTTTTTCTTTCTGCTGACTAGAGCAGGATTTTATGTTACAATAGAAAACGAATTCTCTTAGTGCGTGAAAGGAGTGCTTATAATGAGCAGCAAAAAGAAATCTTCTTGGCAAGATGCAGCCAGCGATTGGCTGATTTCCATTATAGTTGCAGTGGCGTTGGCTTTCTGCATTCGTACTTTCTTAGTTGAACCCTATATGGTAGAAGGTTCTTCCATGTATCCTACCTTGAAACATCACGAACGCCTTATCGTTGATAAGCTCAGCTACTTTATCACTGACCCGAAAAAGGGCGAGATTGTAGTGTTCCGTTATCCTAAAGACGAAAGCCGTGACTTCATTAAACGTGTTATCGCTGTGGGTGGCGACACCATTGAAATGCAAAACGGCAAAGTAATTGTCAACGGTGCTGAAATCGAAGAAGGCTACATCTATAAAAACGACCCCAAAGGTCCTAACATGTCCAATTATCGCAAATCCGTTGTACCCCAAGGTCATATCTTCGTTTTGGGCGACAACCGCAATAATTCTGAGGACAGCCGTTATAAAGCTGTAGACTTCGTGCCTCATCGCCTTGTTAAAGGTAGAGCCCTCGTTGCTTTCTGGCCTTTGGACAGCTTCCGTATGATTAGCGCTGACGCAGGTAAACGCAAATGATGATTGAAGATTTTAAAATTCAGTGGTTCCCCGGTCATATGACTAAGGCGAAGCGCATGATGGAAAGCCAAATTAAATTGGTTGACGTTGTTGTAGAAATGTTGGATGCCCGCATCCCTCGTTCCAGCACCAACCCCATGCTCATTAACGTCTTAGGTAACAAGCCCAAGGTAATTGCACTGAATAAAACAGATATGGCGGACAACGCTAAGACTGATTTGTGGATGCAGAAGCTGAAAAATAGCGGCTTGCCTGTGTGCAAGGTTGACTGTGCGACAGGTAAGGGCGTGAAGCAGCTTATCAGCATGATTCAGGTAGCGGCGAAGCCCGTAATTGATAAATGGCTGAAGAAGGGCGTGCGTAACCGCTCCGTCCGTGTAATGATTGTAGGTATTCCCAATGTGGGTAAATCCACTCTTATTAATCGACTAGTTGGCAAGAACAAGGTTGTTGCCGCTGATAAGCCTGGTGTTACCCGTGGCCAACAGTGGATTACCATTGCTAAAGGCTTGGAGCTTTTGGATACTCCGGGCGTGCTGTGGCCTAAGTTTGAAGACCCGGAAGTGGGCTTCTGCTTGGCGGCGACCGGTGCCATTAAAGAAGATGTTTTCGACAGGGAGCAAGCAACAGAATTACTAATCGACCGACTGATGCAACGCTACCCCGAAGAATTAAAAACTAAATATGCAGTAGAATTTGAGAATAGTGATGACGTAAGGGCAGTTATAACGAAAATCGCGACCTCTCGCGGCTGTATCAAAGCCGGCGGTGTTTTAGATTTGGATAGAGTTATTCAAACGGTATTAAGGGATTTTCGTTCAGGACGCTTGGGGCGTTTCACACTGGACGAGCCCTAACAAGCTTTTAATTCTAACAATTCAAGCCGTCTGTTTTACCAGACGGCTTTTTATATAAAGACGCAGTACCCAAAAGTTTTAAAAGTGTCACAAGAGCAGTTGTTGGGGTACTTACAAAACTTTTAAAGAAAGGAGAAGAAAAAATGACTATCAACCAAATCAAAGAAATTTTGTTGGGAGAGCCAACAGCAGACCAAATTGCAGAATTGTCTCAGGACAAGCGAGTAGCAGTACAAAAATTACTGCAAAGCTATCATAAGCGTGTTGAAAAAGCAGCTTTAGAAAAAGAACGCTTTTACAAGATGCTTAGCTATGAAAGGCAGTACTACGGCGACGGAGCCAAAGCTATTGCCGGTGTTGACGAAGCGGGGCGTGGTCCTTTGGCGGGGCCTTTAGTAATCGCCGCCGTAATTTTACCGCAAGATATTTTTATTAGTGGATTAAACGATTCCAAACAAATTTCCGCAAGTAAGCGTGATAAGCTTTACGAGCAAATTTTAGAGAAGGCTATTTCCATCAGCGTGAACATAGTTAGTGTAAGTAATATTGACGACCACAATATTTATCGCGCAACCCAGCTGGGAATGGCAGAAGTGTTGTTGAACCTAGACCTGCAGCCGGACGTAGCGCTAATAGACGCCATGCCCGTTGAAGCAGGTAACATAAAAACGGTTTCCATTGTACATGGTGATGCCCTAAGCGCTTCCATAGCGGCGGCTTCCATTGTGGCAAAGGTTACTCGTGATAGAATAATGGAAAAATTGGCAGTCCTTTATCCAGCCTACGGATTTGCTGGCAATAAGGGCTATGGCAGTAAAGAACATATGCAGGCCATTAAAATAGAAGGCGCAACTCAGTGGCACCGTCGCAGTTACGAGCCTGTTAAAAGCATGAATTTAGACGCAGTAAAGAAGCGGGATAATATTCTATATTCACCCTTAAAGGATGGATATGAATATGAACCGCAGAATTAAATTAGGCAAGTTTGGTGAAGATTTCGCCTGTGAATATTTAAAGCGACAAGGATACAGAATAGAGTTTAGAAACTTTCGTTGTCGTATAGGCGAGATTGATATCATAGCAGTAAAAGATAATGTTTTGTGCTTCATCGAAGTTAAAACCAGGAACACGACCACCTACGGTTTACCTCGTGAGGCAGTTAGTCTTACAAAGCAGAAAAAGATTTATCGCTGTGCTGAACTTTATATGCAGTCTAAGGGTATAATTTTGAACATGCCGGTACTTTCTTTTGATGTTATTGAAATTATTATGGAAGGTACTGCGGTAAAAATGTTTCACCATTATCCGCATTGCTTTTAATATAGAAGGAGATGCGAATATGTTTGCAAATATTTATGGCGAAACAACCTGTGGCATAGAAGGTGTTAAAATAAATGTAGAGGTAGATGTTGCTAATGGCTTGCCTGCTTTCGACATTGTAGGCTTGCCTGCCATGTCCGTCCGTGAGGCTCGCGAAAGAGTGAAGTCTGCTCTACGCAATTCAAATTATCCCTTTCCTATGACCCACATTACCGTGAACCTTGCCCCTGCTGATTTAAAAAAGGAAGGCTCCGGTTTAGATTTACCTATTGCAATTGGAATTTTGGTAAGCGCCAAGCATTTGCGACAAGAGGTGACCGAAGGCAAAATTTTCATAGGCGAGCTAAGCTTGGACGGTGGCGTCCGTGGAGTGAACGGCGTGCTTTCCATGATTATCGAGGCTCAACGAGAAGGCTTTAAGGAAATCTACATACCTTTAGAAAATTCAGCGGAGGGTAAATTGGTAAAGGGCATTGACGTG
>CALCUU010000072.1 GCA_937906915.1 uncultured Phascolarctobacterium sp.
GCTCAAAGCGTTGGCACTGATTACTTTTCGGTTGCGGTACAAGGGCAGGGCAAGAGCGATGGTTGCAGGTCCAAGCATAAAATTGATGAAGTCCGCACCGATTTTGTACTGTTGGTAGCTAACGTTAGGAACGTAAAGCAAAAATAAAATGATTGCTGGGCAGGCAAAAACTACGGGTGGAATGATGTTCAGTTCTAAACGGCGTACTAAAAATTCGCAAGCGCAATAAATAATTATGGTCAAACCTATACCGAATAAAGGAGAGTTAAGCAAAGCTTCAGGAAACATTATTGCTGACCTCCTTTTTCTTTTTTGCGCAGAAGCATTTCTAAAACGAGAGCAGTACTGCACAAAATAATTACGCTACTTAAAATGACGGTGAGAGAAATTGGCAACAGCTCTGCCTTGATAACGTCCAGATATAAAATCATGCTTACGCCCGCAGGCAAAAAGAGCAAAGCCATTTTGTCAATCAACGCTGTGCAGATATCTTCAATATAATTTTCCTTGATTACTCCCGTGCAAAGGAGTGCTGTTAAAATTAGCATACCCAAGAGCGGAGGAGGAAAGGGTATGCCTAAAAAGGCAATGACTTCTGTACTAAGCCACTGTAATGCTAAAAGGATAGCTAAGCCGTGTAATAATTTTGTTGGAGTCATAATATGTTCCTTCTAAAAGTTTCGTGTTTTATATGTATCATACTACAAAAAATCTGAAAGGAAAAGATTTGAGCAAAAAGTCAAACAAAATCATTTGACATTTTGACATTTGTTGTTATAATAAAAATTGCAGGAAGGCATTTACCCTCCTGCAATAAAATTACAAATACTTTTTAGTTTATTGTCACCAATTATTTGAAGAACAATCCTACAATGGAAACAAGCAGGATGCCTGCCAAGATTGCCGCAGAGGTAATGCTCATGCGTTCCAAACGGTAGCTGGCAACTTCCTCGTTCATCAAGGTGTATGTACGTTGAATGGTGTTCAGCTTGTAATCGATGTTGTCCTTCCAAACAGTTGCCTTCAAAAGTTCAAGGTAACGGGTGTAGATGCGAGCGTAGAAAATATCTTCCGTAACTTGCAGGGCGTTGTTAATATTGCCCATGATGTTACTGATATCCGCCATAATTTCCATCAGGCGACTACGAATACGGCGGTAAGCTTCTACGCGGTTAGCCTTGTTGGCAACGTTAGCTTCTTCCAGCTCGTCGTAGCTGCGGTCGATGGCATCAGCAAGTGCGTTGTCGTAGTAACGCAGTTCCAGGAATTGAGCGTTGGCAAATTCCAGCAGGTCAGGCACGTCGAGGCTACCAGTCTTGTCATAAACAAGAGCACTGTCCCAAGCAAGATAGGTAATGTCGTCGCTGTAGGAGAAGTAGTTGGCAAGAGTGTTGCAACGAGTTTGCTCGCTAACAGGAGTTTTATCCTTCAAAAGCAGGGGCACGATGTCCCACTTAGGCATTTCGTCTTTGAAGTAATAAACAACAAAGTCTTCTTCAAAGTCAGAAACACGTTTCTTGGTGCAGGCTTGCTCGATGGTTTCCAAAACGGAATCCAAGTACTCGCGAATTTTGTCTTCAGGCATATTTTCGCTGGCGATTGCCATATCAAGATATTCTGCTTCGGTTACGTCTTCTTCAAACTCAATGCGCAGGATGAGGCTGATTACACCGATGTCGAAGATGCGGGCTTTAACTTCAGTAAAATAAGTTTTACCGTTGATTTCCAAATCGTGGTTGCCCAGCTCAACAAGGACAGGCGGATTTTTAAAGGTAATGGATTTTGTGGAAATTCTATCCAAGCGCAGGCGGGAAGCAATTTTATTACGGCTGGTCCACAGTGCTTGTACTAAATCGAGATTTATTTCATCTGCAACGTCAAAAAGGCGATAAACAATCATGGATGTGTTCATAATAAATACCTCCGTGAAAAACATTCTAAGGTAAATTTTACGCAAGAAAATATCTTGCGATTTAACTTATATTCTATTATATAACAGAAGTAAAAGAAAGAGGGAATAGACATTATGAATGAAAACTTTTCTGAACAAGTTAAATCTATCCTCGAAGCAGCGCAACAACAAGCTGTAATGAATTATCATCAAGAATTAACTACCGCCCACGTGGTAGCTGCTTTGTGCGGAAGTGACGGCTTCTTTAAATTTTTACTGCAAACCCTGCACGTAAACGCAGATGCCTTCACCGCAGAGGCTAAGGCTTTGGTGCAAAAAATCCCCGGAGTGAAGGGTCAAGATCGTCAGATGATGATGGGTACTGCCTTCGCTCGCGTGATGGCGATTTTAAGCCAAAGCGGTAAAAACGAAATTACTCTTGGCGATTTGGTAGCAACCATTGTTAGCGATGGTGACAGCGACGTAGTTTCCCTGTTCAAAAAATACGGTATCGACAAAAAGAAAGTGGAGGCTGCCTACATGCAATACGAAAACAGTGCAGGCGACGAAGAAAATAAAAAGACCTTGGAAAAATTCGGTCAAGATTTAACTGCGAAGGCTCGCGAAGGCAAGCTGGACCCGGTTATCGGTCGTGATGAAGAAATCCGTCGTGTTATCGAAATCTTGAGCCGTCGTAAAAAGAATAACCCTGTACTCATCGGTGAACCCGGCGTTGGTAAAACTGCCATTGCAGAAGGCCTGGCAAGACG
>CALCUU010000073.1 GCA_937906915.1 uncultured Phascolarctobacterium sp.
ACTGGGGCTACTGGCACGCAATTTCTGCCTTTTGTAATGCAGGCTTTGACTTGCTGGGTGATTACGCCAGCCTGACTGCCTTTAGGGGTAACGTAGTAGTGAACCTTGTCTTTATGGTGCTGATAATCTTGGGCGGTATTGGCTTTACGGTTATTGGTGACGTGGTGCAAAAGAGGAAGTGGCGTTATTTTTCCTTGCATACCAAGATTGTGTTGAGCGTTAATACGATTTTGCTGGTAGTGGGGGCAGTGCTGTTCTATCTTTTGGAAATGGAAAACCCTGCTACCATTGGTAGTCTTTCCGTAGGTGAGCAGTGGCTTGCTTCTGCTTTTCAATCTGTGACTGCCCGCACGGCAGGCTTTAACACCGTAGATATTGGCGCTTTAAGCGGAGCATCCCTAACTTTAATGATGATTTTGATGTTCATCGGTGCGTCTTCAACTTCAACTGGTGGCGGTATCAAGACCACTACCTTTACGGTGCTGATGCTTTCGACCTTGGCGCTCTTGCGTGGTAAGAAGGACGTAGTGCTTTTCAAACGTCGTATTGATGGCAACATCATCAGCAAAAGCTATGCTATCTTTGTTCTTGCCCAGCTGTGGTTGGTGCTTGCCTTCTTTATGCTTTTAGTGTTCGATACCAGCGGTCACAGCTACCAATTGATTTTGTTTGAACTTATCTCTGCCTTTGGCACTGTTGGTTTAGGCGTTGGTATAACTACGGAGTGGAACACCTGGTGCAAGCTGATTTTGATTATTACCATGTATATTGGCAGAATTGGTATCTTGACCTTTAGTATGTCCTTCTTCAACAAAAAGGTTGACAGAATCCGCCATCCTGCGGAAAATATTCTTATCGGATAGAGGTTGTGCTTATGAAGAATAATAAACGCAAACAATTTTTAGTAGCTGGTTTGGGGCTTTTTGGCAGTAGCGTTGCCTTAACCCTCAAGGAAATGGACTACGATGTTTTGTGTATAGATATTGATGAAAATGTAGTGCAGGATTACAGCAACAGGTTTACCTACATTGTGTGCGGTGACGCTGCTGATGAAAAGGTACTGCGCTCCTTGAGCGTTGGTGATATTGACGTGGCAGTTGTTGCCATTGGCAATGTGGAACGTAGTATGATGTGCACCATGCTCTTGAAAGAATTGGGCGTACCAGTTGTGGTAGCCAAGGCTTTGACTGAACTGCACGGTGCCATGTTAGAAAAGCTTGGCGCAGACGATGTCATCTACCCGGAAAAGGATATGGGCAAGCGTGTTGCACATAACTTGGTTTCCGGTAGCATTATGGATTACATAGAACTTTCCCGCGAGATTAGCGTGATGAACTTGCAGCTTCCTAAACATTTGGTAGGCAAGAATTTGATTGACGCTGACTTGCGTAGACAATATGACGTGAACGTGGTTGCCATCAAGCGTAATGGGGAGACCATCGTGAACCCCAAGGCGCAGGAGGTTTTCCAGCCTGACGATGAAATTATCATTATTGGCACTCACGCCGGTGTGAAGAAGATGGGAGTAGAATTTTAATGGAAGTAACTGGTTTGCAAAACCCTGTTGTAAAAGCTGCAGCAGAATTAAAGCAAAAGAAATATCGCACTCAAAACGGTTTGTATTTGGCAGAAGGCTTGCGTACTGCGGAAGAAGCAGTGGCGTACAAGGCAGTAGAGACTTTGTTTTACGTTGCAACTGACGACGAGCGCACCATGCGTTTGCTGGAAGATGCAGCTGCCCAAAACATCAAGCTGGTGTGCGTTAGCGAAAATGTAATGAAGAAAATTGCTGATACGGAAACTCCCCAAGGCATTATTGCCGTTTGCAAAATGCGTCAGCCTAAATTGGAGAACCTTTTGGCAAGTGGAAAGATGCTCCTTGTTTTGGATAGAGTGGGCGACCCCGGTAACATCGGTACTATGCTACGCACTGCAGATGCAGCAGGCATTGGTGGTTTGGTGCTCTTGAAAGGCTCAGCAGATATTTATGCTCCTAAAACTGTGCGTTCTTCCAT
>CALCUU010000074.1 GCA_937906915.1 uncultured Phascolarctobacterium sp.
AGGCATTTTGAACGTACTGGAGAAAGCAGGTTGTAGAATTTTACTGGCGGCGCCTACTGGTCGCGCTGCCCGACGTTTAGCAGAAAGTGCCGGACACCCTGCGCTAACTGTACACCGGCTTTTAGAGTACCAACCTAATAGCGGTGGCTTTTACTTTGGTAAGAATGATGAAGAGCCTTTGGACGCAGAGGCAATCATCATCGACGAAGCCTCTATGCTGGACATTAGCCTGACTTATCACTTGCTCAAGGCTGTGCCCGGAGGTTGTCGTTTGATTTTTGTTGGTGACGTTGACCAGCTTCCTTCCGTTGGTGCTGGCTCCGTACTTAAAGACATAATCCGTAGCAAGAAGATGCCTGTTGTTCGTTTGGAAAGCGTCTTCCGTCAGGCAGAGGTAAGCCCCATCGTCCGCAATGCCCACAGCATTAACCGTGGACGTATGCCTGAATTTACCGATAACGAAGAATTTAAGCTGGAAGAATTTACTAACGAGCTTGCCGCCGCAGAGCACGTTGCCCGCACTTACGCAGAGATGGTGCGTGCTAGCGACTGGCGTAGTGTACAGGTGCTTTCGCCCATGCACAAGAACCCTTGCGGTGTGCAGAACTTGAATAAAATTTTACAGCAATATATGAATCCGCCCAGTAGCAATAAACCGGAAGTGAATATTCCCGGTAATGTGTTGCGGGTGGGGGATAAGGTTATGCAAATTCGCAATAACTACGAAAAAGAAGTGTTCAATGGCGATATTGGCAGGGTTATCCGCGTGGAGGGAAAGGCTGTGACCGTTGCCTACCCGGAGCGTCCGGAGGGTGACCACGTTACCTACGCCCAAAGTGAGCTGGAAGAATTACAGCTTGCCTACGCCATGAGCGTGCATAAATCCCAAGGTAGTGAGTATCCCAACGTAATTTTGCTGATGGTTCCCAGTCATTACATTATGCTGCAACGGAACCTGCTTTACACTGCAGTGACCCGTGCTAAAAAGCAGGTGCTTGTTGTGGGAACTAAGACTGCGGTGCGCACTGCTGTGGAAAATGACAAGACCCGTCGTCGTTACTCACTTTTGGCGGAGCGTTTACAAGAAAGTAGTGATATTTTTTGAGCCTTTTCAACAAAGTTAAGGCAGTTTATAATAATGTAGGTTATCAGTGCAGATTGCTTGGGGAAGTAATTTATCCTCGTCGCTGTGCTGTGTGCCAAACTGAAATAGACACTGGTTATTTTTGCGAAGCGTGTCGCAAAAACTTTGCCCTGCACAAGACGGTGGAAGGCTTCGAGAATTTGGACAAGGTACTTATGCTTTATAAGTATCACCAAAATTTGCAGGAAGCAATTCACAATGTGAAGTTTGCAGGAGAAAAGAACTTGCTTCCGTTATTAAAGGAAGAAGCACAGCTTGGGGTGG
>CALCUU010000075.1 GCA_937906915.1 uncultured Phascolarctobacterium sp.
TTGCCTTTGGAGAAGGTACTAACCTTATCCTTGCGCCACATAGGTTCAATTTGCAAAAAGATTACATAATCGATATCAGTGTTCTCGTAAATATCAAGAATATCTGCACGTTCGGCAGTAGTCAAATCTTCGATACCCATTTCCGCAAGCTCTTTCATATAGGGAGTGCCATCTACAAATTGGTACACGTACGGATTAAGAACAACCTTAAAGTTTTTCATAATCTCTTTATCTATTGCCTTGTAGTAATCTGCTTGGGAATTGTTTACGTACATTACAGCAACCTTAGGCATTCTAGACATCTTCACAGAATTAATCGTCGCCAAAGTTTCTTGGTAATCATCATCTTCCACCACATACTTTACGTAAGGGTTATATTCTTTTTTCGCAGCCATAGCCGTCATGCTCATACACAGCATAACCGCAGTCAGAAGAAAAATAAATAGCTTTTTCATAACGGGACCTCCTATTTTCAAAGACTATTATACCACTTTTGCTACGAAAATAAAATGCACCGCCAGGCTTAGCCTAACGGTGCATTGTTTTTATAAATTATTCTTGGTCTTCCGGTTTGTTAACATTGTATTTAATCTTGATGTCGCGATAACGGCCCATGCCGGTACCAGCAGGAATCAGTTTACCAATGATAACGTTTTCTTTCAAGCCAAGGAGCGGATCAACTTTGCCTTTGATTGCAGCGTCGGTCAATACGCGAGTGGTTTCTTGGAAGGAAGCAGCAGAGAGGAAGGAATCGGTAGCCAAGGAAGCCTTGGTGATACCAAGCAAAATGGGACGACCTTCAGCAGGTTCTTTACCAGCTTCAATCATTTCTGCATTTTGTTCTTCAAATTCTGCTACGTCAATGTATTCGCCCGGAAGCATTGTGGTGTCACCGGATTCTTCAATGCGAACTTTGCGCATCATTTGACGTACCATTACTTCAATGTGCTTGCTGTTGATATCTACACCTTGAGATTTGTATACGCCTACTACTTGGGATACCAAGTAATGTTGAGCAGCTTTCAAGCCGCTGATACGCAATACGTCGTGGGGATTGAGGGAACCTTCGGTGAGGCGGTCGCCTTTTTCGATATGGTCGCCTTCTTTAACAGAAAGTTTGGAGCCATACGGAATGGTGTATTCTTGGCCTAAGCCATCTTCACCGGTTACGATTACGCGACGAGAGCCACCTTCTTCGATAACGTGAACTTCACCGCTGTTTTCGGTAAGAATACCAGGATGTTTGGGTTTGCGTGCTTCGAACAATTCTTCAACGCGGGGCAAACCTTGGGTAATATCGTCACCGCCTGCAACGCCGCCGGTGTGGAAGGTACGCATGGTAAGCTGGGTACCAGGTTCACCGATGGATTGTGCTGCAATGGTACCAACTGCTTCACCAACGTCAACGTTTTTGCCGGTTGCCAGGTTGCGGCCATAGCATTTACGGCATACGCCAAATTTAGATTTACAGGTGAGTACGCTGCGGATTTTAACTTTAGTACGAATCTTGCAGATAGCTTCTGCCATTGCTTCGGTAACGTATTCGTTGATGTGGAAGAGTACGTTGCCTTCTTCGTCGCAAATGTCTTCTGCCAAGTTACGACCGATGATACGGTTGAAGAGAGATTCGATAACAGTTTCTTTGTTTTTGCCTTCGGTAATTGCTTCAACTTCGATACCAGCAATATCGTTATTGCGGATACGCAGTTCTTTAACGGTACCGTCAGCCAAAATTGCGTCAATAAGTTCAACGGTCATGGTGGAGCCAGCTACTGCCAGAACTTCACCTGCGCCATTTACGATATCAACTGCAACTTCTTTGCCGTCAAAGTTATGAACCATAGCTTCTTTCAATACGCTGTTAGCATATTCGTCGCTGATGTTGATGCGAACGGTTTCAGATTCTTCACCGCTCATGTCATCACTTACATACAGGTTAACTTCTTCAACTTTAGCAGCGATAAGTTTATTGTACAGTTCTTCAGTGATGTTGGTATCAGCTTCAGCAATGATTTCGCCATCTACGCCGTAGATGCCGGTTGCCAAGGTGCGACCCAAAATGCTTTCCATAACTTTGTTTTGGCTGCTGCCAAGAACAGCTTTGCACAGACGGTTACGTTCTTTTACGAGGTTCATGCCTACGATATCGCAGTCATCTTCGCGAACGATTACGTCTTGAGCAACGTCTACCAGACGACGGGTCAGGTAACCGGAGTCAGCAGTACGCAGAGCGGTATCGGCCAGACCTTTACGAGCGCCGTGAGTAGAAATAAAGTATTCCAAAATGGTCAAGCCTTCACGGAAGTTAGCTTTGATAGGACGGTCAATGATTCGACCGGACGGGTCTGCCATCAAACCACGCATACCAGCCAGCTGACGAATTTGTTGGGTGTTACCACGAGCACCGGAGTTAGCCATCATGTATACGCTGTTGAACTTATCCATGGTGGTTGCCATCAGTTTTTCGGTAACTTTGTCAGTTGCTTGGCCCCACAGCTCGATAACTTTGCGATAACGTTCGTCAGCGCTCATCAAGCCACGGCGGAAGAGTCTTTCAGTCTTATCAACTTCACGTTCAGTTGCTTCCAAGATTGCAGTTTTTTCTGCAGGAATTTTAATATCGGAGGTTGCAATGGAAATACCTGCTTTACAAGCGTTGTTGTAGCCCATTTTCTTAACAACGTCCAGAATTTCAGCAGTACGCAGGTTGCCATACAGTTTGTGTGCTTTAGCAACCAAGTTGCCCAATTCTTTCTTGTCGATAAGTTTGCCAAGGTGCCATTCGCTAACGCCGTCAGCATTAACTTCCTTATGATAGTAACGCATTTCTTTGGGCAGTTCGCCATTGAAAATGGTGTTACCAACGGTGGTGGTAACAAGGCTCATGCCTTCAGTTTTTTCTTCACCAACGATTTGGTCATTGGGGATATATACTTTAATTTGTGCTTGCAGTGCTACTACGCCATGGAAGTAAGCCAGTTGAGCTTCGTCAACACTGCTGAAGCGCATGCCTTCGCCTTTAGCGCCTTCACGAACGATGGTCAGGTAGTAGGAACCCAAAACCATATCTTGGGAAGGAACTGCTACAGGTTTACCGTCTTTGGGAGCCAAGATGTTGTTTACAGAAAGCATGAGCATACGAGCTTCTGCTTGTGCTTCAACAGAAAGGGGCAGATGGACTGCCATTTGGTCACCGTCAAAGTCAGCGTTGTATGCAGTACATACAAGAGGATGCAGTTTAATTGCACGGCCTTCGGACAGGATGGGTTCAAATGCTTGGATACCCAGTCTGTGCAGGGTCGGTGCACGGTTGAGGAGTACGGGATGTTCTTTGATAACTTCTTCAAGGATATCCCATACGATGGTGCTTGCACGTTCTACCATGCGTTTAGCACTCTTAATATTGGTAGCTTCACCGCTATTTACCAAACGTTTCATAACGAAAGGTTTGAAAAGTTCCAAAG
>CALCUU010000076.1 GCA_937906915.1 uncultured Phascolarctobacterium sp.
CCTAAAGGCAGTCAAGCTGGCGTAGTCACCCAATAGGTCAAAGCCTGCGTTACAAAATGCAGATATTGCGTGCCAGTAGCCCCAGTACAAAGCCTTGCCTCCCATTTCCAGCATTTCGTAAAAATAAAAGGCAAGTATGGTGCCAAAGACAAACTCAATAACCAAAGTGTATTTAATTATATTCAAAGCAATGCGTACCACACCGGAGGGTGCATCTTGATTTAAAGATTCCTGAATCAAAAGCCTTTGGCTGATATTGATACGCTTACCCAAGCCTACGGCAAAAAGAGTGGTAATGGTCATTAGTCCCAAGCCACCAATTTGAATAAGGGTAATGAGCACCAGTTGTCCAAAGATTGTCAGGTCCTTGCCCGTATCAAGCACTGCCAAACCAGTTACGCAGGAAGCAGACGTTGCAGTAAAAAGTGCGTCAATCACAGGCAGCCACTTTCCACTGGTGTTGGAGATGGGCAGCATCAAAAGTAACGTGCCAACCAAAATAATTGCCATAAAACTAAAGGCAATCAACGTGCTACGGTTCAAGCTATAAACTAAATGTAAGAGCCTTTGCATAGGCTTCACCTCTTAAAATTTCATCGAGCTAAAAATCTTTTACTACCAAAATTATACAAGACCACCGCTTCAAGCGTCAAATTCACTGGCAACATATCATAAATAATTCAAAGCTTTAACACAACGCAAAATAAAAAAGTGCGAAGCAAAGCCTCGCACCTTAATTATTTGTTTTCAGTTTGGTTGTCCAGATTGTTTTTGTTCATAATTCTTTGCAGTTCTTGCATAAAATTATTTACGTCAGCGAACTGTCTATAAACGGAAGCAAAGCGCACGTAAGCAATTTGGTCAGTTTGTTCCAAATACTTCATAACGATTTCGCCGATAACAGCGCTATCCACTTCGGATTCGCCACGCATACGCAGTTCACGTTCAATCTTTTCAGCAATCTCTTGTACCTTTTCGTAAGCGATAGGACGTTTTTCAAAAGCCTTCAGCAAACCGCCCAACAACTTTTTGTTATCGAACAGTTCACGACGACCGTCTTTCTTGCTTACAACCAAGGGAGTTTCTTCATATTTTTCATAGGTGGTAAAACGTCTACCACATTCCGGACATTCACGACGACGACGAATGGAGCTACCGTCCTCTACGGAACGGCTATCCACTACGCGACTGTCACGATAAGAACAGAAAGGACACTTCATACTTCAAAGTCCTCCCTTAGCCGCGCAGCCAAGGCGGAATTTCAGTATTGTCACGAGCAGGGAACGGTCTTACAGGAGAAGAAGGTCTTTCGGAAGTAGTTTCCGGATTTTGAATGGTAGGATTGTTATAAGCAGGACGATAGCCAGTAGCTTTATTACCAGCAGGAACAGCAGGCTTTTCGCCTTTGAAACCAGTTGCAATAACGGTAATGCGGATTTCGTCCTCCAAGGATTCGTCAATTACTGCACCAAAGATGATGTTCGCATTGGGGTCAACAGCTTCGGTGATGATGTTGGATGCTTCGTTTACATCAAAGAGGGACAGGTCTTTGCCACCGGTAATGTTGAACAATACGCCTTGCGCACCGTTGATGGAAGCTTCCAAAAGCGGACTCTTAATTGCAGCTTCAGCAGCAGCCATAGCGCCGCCTTCCCCTTTAGCAGTACCAATACCCATTAAAGCACTGCCTGCGTTGGACATAATAGTTCTTACGTCAGCAAAGTCAGCGTTGATGAAACCGGGAACGCTAATCATTTCGGAGATACCTTGCACGCCTTGACGGAGCACGTCGTCAGCAATGCGGAAAGCATCAATCATGGAAGTTCTTCTGTCAATTACTTGCAAAAGTCTATCATTAGGAATGGTGATGAGAGCATCAACCTTAGATTTCAAAGTTTCCAAACCACTCAAAGCTTGGTTCATACGGCGTTTACCTTCAAACATAAAGGGTTTGGTAACTACGCCAACAGTCAATGCGCCAACTTCTTTAGCACATTCAGCAACTACGTGAGCAGCACCGGTACCGGTACCACCGCCCATACCTGCAGTTACAAATACCATATCAGCACCTTTCAGTACTTCCAAGATTTGTTCACGAGATTCTTCAGCAGCTTTTTCGCCGATTTCAGGATTAGCACCTGCACCCAAGCCTTTAGTAAGCTGTTCACCAATTTGGATACGGGTTGCAGCTTTAGAAAGCATCAACGCTTGCGCGTCACAGTTCACAGAAATAAATTCAACGCCTTTAACACCGGCGGTAATCATACGATTTACAGCGTTGTTGCCGCCGCCACCAACACCAATTACTTTAATGTTAGCTAAAGTTTCAAAACTAGTTCCGATTTCATCAAACATATTGCACGTTCCCCCTTAAAACCTTTGGGATTCAATTTATTTTAAATAAAAAATTCCTAAATTTTTACATTCAACATTATAACAAAAATATCCTGCTAATATTTTACTTTTTTCTCAAGAAAAACTCAAGATTTAGAAATGGTAGACGGTAAAATTTTCAAATCGCCACCACATATAGCAACGCGCTATTTACTCAGCCTTCTTCTCCTTGAGCCTGATGTATGGCTTGGAATAAGTTAAATCTATGTACTCAGCAGTTATTTTTTTACCTTTTATTTCATTAAATACAGTCATGAATAATTCAGACTTGTCTTTCAGCTCGTCAATGGGGCCAAGCAAAATGGGGAAGCCCACTTTTAGCTGAACCTTAACCTTGCGCTCTTCATCAATGCTAACTTCTACAAATTGATCTTGCGCCGCAATATCAATGGCGTTCAAAAAATCAAGCACGGTTAAAACATTTTTGTTTTCTACAACGTCACCTACAAACAGGCTACCACAGTCTTCGCCCGTAAGCATGGGAGCGTTGTCGTCAGGAATACCACTGGTCACATCCATAACTGTACCACAATAGCCAAGCTTGGCGTAACCTTGGTAAGCGTTTTCTACATATAAAGCAGGCTTGCGTTCCTGCACGTTGATGTGCAAAACGCCGGGCCATTTATATTCTGCGTGAACAGTTTTAAAGCGCACGTCATGACGCAAAGCTTCTTCAACCTTATCTGCATCTACATTAAACATATTGAAAGGCTTTTGTGAGCCTGCCAACTGCAAAATTTCTGCTTCGGTCAGGTGCTTAGTGCCATGAATGGCAACACTGCCATAGGCAAAGCTAGGTCTATGCAGATAGTGGTAGATACCAGCGAAAACCGCAACAACCACTGCACAAATCATAAAAAGGCGTAGCATACGCAAGCGACGTGCTTTACGGCGTTGACGCAATTTTTCTCGCATTGTCATTTCTTGCATAACGCTAACCCCCTTTCATTATGCACAGTATAAGTAAGAAATAGTTAAAAGTGCTTATAACTATTTCGCGGTCAACAAAATCATTTCGCACAAAGAAGCAAAGTCTATATCAATCGCAGCGGCTTCCTTCGGCACTAAACTGGTAGCAGTCATACCGGGAATGGTGTTAGCTTCCAAAACGTAGCCAATGTTTTCCGCATCAAGCATTACGTCAATACGGGCAACGCCACTCAAGCCCAGCACCTTGTAGGTTTCAACAGCCAAGCCTTGCACGTAGGCAGTAACTTCTTCGCTTAAAGGCGCAGGCACTAAATAATCAGTTGCGCCCTTAGTGTATTTGGATTCAAAATCGTAGGAACCGGAGTGGGGAACAATCATTACGATGGGCAATGCCTTCAGCTCGCCCTCTACTTCCATCACGCCACAGGTAAGCTCCTTACCATTGATACATTCTTCAACTAAAACTAAATCACTGTATTTGAAAACGTTTTCCAAAGCAGTCTTCACGTCAGCTTCGGACTTAACAATTTCTACGCCAATGCTGGAGCCTTGGTCAGCAGCCTTAATTACTACAGGCACACCAAAGGTAGCAATAATTTCTTTTTCAATCAGCTCTGCATCCTTATCAAAGCGTTTATTATACATCAAGGATTTAGGAGTGCTGATATTTGCAGAAATCAGGAAGCGTTTAGTAGCAATT
>CALCUU010000077.1 GCA_937906915.1 uncultured Phascolarctobacterium sp.
TCGTTTGCGTACCCAGGAAGCTCGTTGGGGGTTTCCAAATAAAAAGGCAAGCTTCTTAGCGCAGGGTGGTTGATAATTTTAGTCATTGCTTCTAAACCAATATTGCCAGCACCAATGCAAGCGTGACGATCCTTATGACTACCTAAAACATTCAAGGTGTCGTTTAAATGAATTGCCTGCAAACGCTCTAAGCCAATAATTTTATCGAACTCTTCCAGTACGCCATCAAGGTCGTTGACGATATCGTAGCCACCGTCAAAAATGTGACAGGTGTCTAAGCACACGCCCATCTTTTCGTTCAGGAGAACCTTGTCCAAAATAGCACGCAGCTCTTCAAAAGTGCGACCAACCTCGCTACCCTTACCTGCCATTGTTTCAAGTAAGACAGTGGTGTGCAAATCCTTATGCAACACCTCGTTAAGCATAGCGCTGATTTTTTCGATGCCAACCTCTACGCCTTGCTTCACGTGGCTACCGGGATGGAAGTTGTACAAATTGCCGGGCACGTATTCCAGCATTGCCAAGTCCCCTTCCATGACGTTGCGTGCGAAATCACGCAAGCCTTCGTCAGCAGCGCAGGGATTCATGGTATAGGGAGCGTGAGCCAGAAGCTTAGCAAAATTATTTTCTTGGCACAGCTTTACGAGAGCAGCAGCGTCCTCCGGGTTCACAGCCTTTGCCTTACCACCACGGGGATTGCGGGTAAAAAACTGAAAGGTATTGGCGCCAATGGATAAGGCAGTCTTACCCATTGCCAAAAAGCCTTTGCTTGATGATAAATGACAACCTATATTCAGCATGGGGTTCTCCTTAAAAATTCAATGTTTCACGTGAAACAATTTACTCTTCATTTTTCCTGCGTTCTTCCAGCTCCGCAAACTTTGCCTGCATGGTAGGGTTGTTGCGGGTCAAACGCTTAATGGACAAATCCTCTGCCTTATTATTGGCAAGGCGCAGATTATTTTCAGAAGAAAGCAATGCTTCCTTGGTCTTTTGCAAATGGTCAATGGTTTTGTCAATCTCTTCGATTGCCTTTTTAAACTTCTCGCTGGCAAGACGGTAGTTGCGGGCAAACTTCTCTTTAAAATCGTTCATATCCTCTTCAAAATGGGAGATGTCGATATTTTGATTTTTGATTGTCGCCAGCTCCTTCTTGTATTGGAGGGAGTTCATTGCCGCATTGCGAAGCAGGGTGATAATGGGGATAAAGAATTGGGGACGCACAACGTACATCTTAGGATAGCGGTGGGACATATCCACAATGCCACCGTTGTACAGCTCGTTATCTGCTTCCAACAGGGAAACCAGCACTGCATATTCGCAGTTCTTTTCCTTGCGGTCCTTGTCCAGCTCTTTTAAGAAGTCCTCATTTTTATGCTTGGTAGCAGTTCCGTCAGCCTCGTTCTTCATCTCGAACATAATGGAGATAAATTCAGTGCCTTCGTCGTCAAACTCACGGAAGATGAAGTCACCCTTGCTTCCGGTACGAGCGTCGTTGTCTTTTTCAAAATAGGCATTACGGAATGCGGTGGCACGCAACCTGTTAAACTCAATGGCGCAGTGCTGTTCCAAGGTTTCGCCAATCATTTTGGTAGATTGCTTTGCCTTAAGGTCTTTATAATAATCAATTTGCTCGTCTTTAATTTTCAGCTTAGCTTCGTAGCCGTCCTTAATGGATTGCTCACGAATCTTACTTTCTTTTTCGTTGCTTTCAATTTGGTTAGTAAGCTTGATAAGCTCTTCGTTCTTTGCGGCAAGCTGTCTTTCTGTTTTAAAGACAACCTCGCTCACAGCAAGACGCTTTTCCATTTCGTAAGCAGCAAGACGCGCTTCGAGGGCAGTAATTTCTTTTTCCTTAACAGCAACCGCTTCGCTAACGCTTAATTTATTGTTTTGGGCGTTGGCATTAAGCTGTGCTTTCAGCTGGGCAATCTCTGCGTCCTTTTCGCCTACTGCGTTCTTAATTGCCAGCTGTCTATCTTTTTCTAAGGTTTGCAAGTGAGCTTTGAACTGTTGCTCGCGTTCGTACACTTCTTTTTGAAATTCCCTATCGCGAATTTGCTTCACGATGGCTGCATAACCGGATTCATCAACTTGAAAAACTTCGCCACATTTAGGGCATTTAATCTCTTGCATCATCTATCTCCTTTCAAACAAAGGGGTATCGCTAAAAACAATTTCTTCATTAGATATATCTTAACAAAAATCAAATGCTATATCCACAAAATTTTCCCACCACGCAAAAACAGCAGTTACCTTTCGATAACTGCTGTTAATTTTATTTTGTAATCAACTCAATAAGCTTTAAGGTCATACGGCAGGATTTTTCCCCTGCACCTAAAGGCCAGAACTCACAATTGGAATGGAAGTTGTGCGCTCCGGTGAAATAGTTAGGAGTCAAAATTCCTTTAGTAGAAATAAAGCTGCCATCGGTACCACCACGCATGGCAATGGTTTTCGGAGTAATTTCCAGCTCTTCCATTGCTTGGTAGATGAAATCGATGCATTTTTTATTGTCTTCACGGATGGCATCTGCAATATTGCCGTAGGTATCGCTCATAGTCAGTTCAATAACTGCCTTAGGATGACGAAGCTTCAAAAATTCTACAGCATTTTTAATTTGCTCCTTGCGTGCTTCGTACAGCACCTTGCTATGGTCACGAATCGCCATGTTCACACGGGCTTCGGACACATTGGAGTTAATGGCAGTTACCCAGATGTAACCTTCAGTGCCTTCAGTATGCTCCGGAGTTTGCATTCTATCGAAGCTATTTACCAAGTCCGTTGCAATCAAGGTGGGGTTAACCAGTACACCTTTAGCGCTCATGGGGTGAGCAGTGATGCCTTTAATGTAAACTTCTGCACTGCCTGCGTTAAAGGTTTGGTAAACAACTTCACCCAGTTCGCAGCAGTCAATGGTATAAGCAAAATCCACAGGGAATTTAGCAAAATCAATTTTCTTCGCACCCAATAAGCCAATTTCTTCATCGGGAACGAAAGCAACATGAATGTCGCCGTGGTAAATAGTCTTGTCATTAGCCAAGGTTTCCAGTGCAACCATGATGTTAGCAATGGCAGCCTTGTCATCTGCGCCTAATACGGAAGTACCATCGCTGACAACAATGTCTTCGCCAATGTATTTTTCAATTTCAGGATGCTCACTTACTTTTAAGAAGATTTGTTTTTCTTCATTTAAGCAGATGTCGCCACCTTGATAATTCTTCACAACGTGGGGATGAATTTCTGCGTTGAGGCAAACATCTACAGTGTCAAGATGAGCTACCCAACCAACAGCAGGAACAGGGTGATGACCTTCCGGTAAATTTGCAGGCAGTTTACCAGTTAAAACAGAATGCTCGCTGATTTCCAAATCCACCAAGCCCAATTCTGCCAAGTCATTTTTCAAAAGCTCTGCCAGCTGGCGTTGACCTTCAGTAGTGGGAACAGTTTTTACAGCAGCATTGCTTTGGCTGGTAACAGCAACGTAACGCAGGAAGCGTTCTAATAATTTAGCTTGCATAGTCATAAATTAGACCTCTTTTCTAAATTAACGTCTGGGATATACGTAGTCTGCTTGGAAGCCCAAGGGAATATCCAAGCCCCAGAACAAGTACAGCATAATAGTCAAGGTAACCAAAAGGGCAATGGTGTACGGAAGCATCATAGAGCTTAAAGTACCAATGCCTGCACTCTTACAATATTTTTGGCAGTAAAGAATAATCAACGGATAGAAGGCAAACATAGGAGTTACTACGTTAACCGCACTATCACTTACGCGGAAGGCAACTTGGGTCAGCTCCGGAGAAATACCAACAGCCATCAGCATAGGTACGAAGATAGGTGCAAGAATTGCCCATTTTGCAGAAGCGGAAGTAATAATCAAGTTCAAGAGGCCTACGAGCACGATAATACCGAAAACGGTAATTTGCGGAGGCAATGCTAAGGATTTCAAGAACTCTGCGCCTGCAATCGCAATGAGTGCGCCCATGTTGGAAGCACCAAACGCCCACAGGAATTGTGCAGCGAAGAAATAGAATACGATGAGCTGTACCAAAGTTTTGGTAATATTTTCCATAGCATTGGTAACATCTTTAGGAGATTTAAATTTGCCAACCAAGATACCGTAAACAAGACCAACAGTACCAGTGAAAACGAAGAGCAAGGAAACAATGGATTGCATTACAGGAGCCTTGAAGCTTGCAATGACACCATTTTTATCACGCCAAATGGAATCTTCCGGAAGCAAAGCTACTACCAAGCCAATAGCCATTACAAAAAGCACTGCAGAAGCAATATAGAAGGCGCGGTTTTCTTTGGGAGTAATTTCAGTATTAGCATCTTCGCCTACGTCAATATCTGCATCCAAGGGGCAAGCCTTCCACAGCCAAGGTTCAGTAATTTTTTCAGTTACGTACCAGCAGCTTGCAATGACACCAAAGGTAGAAGCAAAGGCAAAGAAGTAGTTGCACAGTACGTTTACTTGGTAGGTAGGGTCAATCAATTGCGCCGCACTTTGAGTAAAGCCTTGGATAACCGGGTCAATAGCAGACGGAGTGTAGTTTGCCGCAAAAGCACCTGCAATACCTGCGAAAGAGGCAGCAATACCGGACAAAGGGTGTTTGCCGGAAGCATAGAACATATAGGCAGCAACAGGAATAATAATAACGTAACCAGTATCGGGACCAATGTGGCTCAACATACCAGCCAGAATAATAATTGGAGTAAGCAGGAACTTGGGAGTAACGGCAAGCAATTTTTTCAGACCAGTGTTGATGTAACCGGAACCATCAGCAATACCGATACCCAAGGTAGCAACGATTACCATGCCTAACGGCGGGAAGCCAGAATAGTTGGTAACCATCTTGCTCATAAGCAGTACGATGTTTTCACCGCTGAGCATATTATTTACAACAATGTTTTTACCAGTGGTAGGATGCACATAATCAAAATGCATTTGAGAAAGAATGGCAGAAATTACGCATACCAAAACAAATGCACCTACAAACAAAATGGTAATATCAGGAATTTTATTGCCGACACGTTCGATTAAACCGAGAATGCCACCAACCCTTTGTTTTTCCTGAGTGTTTTTCATTTTCAAATCAACTCCTTCATAAATTTAACACACAGGCCTGTATTATAGCACCATTCCATGATTATTCAAAGGTTAATAACAAAAAATTCACAAAGAAAATGTAACTTACCTCAAAAAACAAAAAGACGAGCCGAAGCCCGTCTTAAAATTTTCATTTTCTTTCTGCCAGCTCGCTAACAAAGGTGGAGCCAAGCACCAGCACCGCACCCACGATGCTGTAAATATCCATACTCTCGTTCAAAAGCACTGCGGATAAAATAATTGCCACGATGGGGTCAATATAACTAAAAATGGCAACGGTCTGCGCCTTTAAGCTTTGGATGGAAGAAAAGTACAGCGCGTAGGTAAAGCCTGTATGGATTACGCCAACCACTGCCAAAAGCAGCAGGCTTGTAGTATCAGGGGTAAGAGCGCCAAAATTTTCCACTGCCAAAGTGTAAGGGAAAAGTACCAGCGCCGCCAAGCCCAGCTGCATAATGGTCATATCGTAAGCAGAAATTTCTTTGATAAACTTGTTAAGCAAAATAACAGTTGCGTAAAGGCTCGCCGCACCCACACCGCACAAGATACCGGTGAAATCCACGCCTTCCGTACCGCTTTGCACTACACCGCTAACCAGCACCATACCCGTAAGCGCCATAGCCACGCACAAAATCTTAATGGCAGATAAGCGTTCCTTGAGCACAAAGGGCGAAGCCATCATTACAAAAATCGGCGCCATATAGTACGCCAAGGTAGCAGTTGCCACCGTTGTATAACGGTACGCTTCAAAAAGCAAAATCCAGTTAAAGCCAATGCAGGCACCGGAAATGGCAAGGGTCTTTAAATTTCTCTTGATGGCAACCTTATCCACCCCTTGACCTTTAGCAAAAACTACGAGGAGCAGGAACAAAGTACCTACAACACCTCTCGCTAAAGCAATAACGGTAGAAGGCAAGTCAATATTTCTTACGAAGATACCAATGGTACCAAAGGTAACCATGGCAAAAATTATCTTGAGCTTTGCTTGCATTTCGCTATTCATCACAAATTCACTTCCCAAATCATCTTGCAAAAATTCTATGGATGGGGCCCGCCAGCCAAGCAGCACCCACAACTTTGATAACATCTAACGGAGCAAAGGGCAGTACGCCTACGAAGAAGGCTTCCTGCAAATTCATTCCGGTCAAAAGCATCATCTGCCCTGCGCCCATGGCGTAAATAACAGGAATCCACACGCACACACCCACAATGGAGTAGCGCAGGAAATTATAGTTTCTTCCTTTAAGATAGGCAATAGCAGTCGCCGCCACGATAAATCCCAAAATGTAACCACCTGTCGGACCGAAGAGCTTGCCCGGTCCCGCAGTACCACCTGTAAAAACGGGGATGCCTGCCAAGCCAACTAAGATGTAAACAAGCATAGTCATAAATGCTTGCTTGGGGGTCATCAAAAAACCAACAAGATTAACGATAAAGGGTTGCATTGCTATGGGAGATAAAGCAAAGGGCAACGGAATAATAATATATGCAGAAACGCAGTTCATTGCTACCAAAAGAGCTATCTTTGTCATTTCAGCAGCCTTGCTTGCGGGACGAGTACGAGACATTTTTTCACCAGCTTTTCTAAAATTAACTGCTCCTATTATACAAAAAAGCGACAGGCTTCGTCAACCGATACTTTCTAACCAGTTAACTATGTCTGCCGCCACGGTGAATGATGTTCTCGCCAAAGCGTTTCTTTAAATTGTCAATGGTAGCGTTGCGCTGAAGAAGCTTGGTATTTTCTTCAAAGCCAAGTGTGCCACAGCTACCGTCCTGCAAATGGGAGACCGTCACGCCCAAAAGGCGCACCCCATTTTGATAGCTTACTCCCTGCAAAAGCTTTACCGCTAAAGCAAAAATTTCCTCGTCGCAGGAAATATCTCCCTCACTGCTAATGCTACGGGTAATGGTTTTGAAATCCTTAAACTTCACTTTTAAGGTAACCGTCCTACCGCTGTACCCCTTTTTGCGTAAGCGGAAGCCTGTCTGCCCACTCAGTTCCAAAATGGCAGCCTTGCACTCGTCAAAAGTGAATAAATCTTTTTCAAAGGTGGTCTCCCTGCCAATGGACTTAGGTGCTGTTTCGGGAACAACTGGTCTATCGTCCAAGCCCTGCGCCAAAAGCTGAACCTTATCTGCATTTTTGCCAAAGACTTTTTGCACGATACGCTTATCTGCTTTCGCCAGTTGTCCAATCGTAGCAATGCCATACTGCAGCAAAGTATTCCTAGCCGCAGAGCCAATGCCAAAAATTTTCGTCACAGGCAGTGGTGCAATAAAGTCTCGCGCCTTTTCGTGAGTAATTATTGTAAAGCCGTCAGGCTTTTGTAAATCGGAAGCCATCTTCGCCAAAAACTTATTAGGTGCCAAGCCTACGGAACAGGTCAAGCCAATCTCGTTTTTGATACGTTCTTTGATGCGCCAACCAATGTTACGCACATCTCCGCACAAACGCTCCATTCCAGTTACATCAAGGAAGGCTTCGTCAATGGAAAGCTGTTCCACGACAGGAGCTTCCTCACCAAAGATGCGCATTATCTCACAGGAAACTTCCTTGTAGCGCCACATTCTTCCCGGTAAAAACTCAGCGTGGGGACACAGCCTGCGCGCTTCCACAGTTGGCATTGCGGAATGCACGCCAAACTTGCGCGCCTCGTAGGAGCAGGTGGAAACAACGCCACGACAAGATTGCCCACCTACGATAATGGGCTTGCCACGCAATTCAGGATTATCTAATTGTTCCACGGATGCGAAGAAGGCGTCCATATCGATGTGAAGAATCCACCTAACCATAATATCACCTAAAAATGTATATACTCCGTCATTTCCCTAAATACAGAAACGTCAAGATAGTCAATGTAATTAACTACGCATACGAAGTAAGTCACTGCCCCGATTAAAACTAAACCGAGGAAATTATAGAACAAGAACATCCGCAGGTAGCTTCCTGCTTGGTAAGGATGCTCTGCAGCAAAAAGCTTGTAGGAAATTACACTTGCCATAGAGGCAATCAAGGTTCCCAAGCCACCAATGTTTACGCCCAAAAGCAAAGCATCTGCTTCACGGGTCAAGCCTGCAAGGAGCATTGCCGCAGGCACGTTGCTAATGAACTGGCTACTAATGAGCGCCGCAAAATAAGTTCCTTCCGTACTACCTAAGATGTGGTCACGCAAGTAGCTAACTAAATCCGTATGGCTAATGTTACCAATGAAAACAAAGAAGCCAATGAATGTAAGAAGCAAACTATAGTCAACTTCTTTTACCAGCTTGCGGTT
>CALCUU010000078.1 GCA_937906915.1 uncultured Phascolarctobacterium sp.
GTACCACCAGTACGCCATCGCTTCATAAATTTCGCTGTTCCTTGCCTAATAGCAATTATAACGATTTTTCCTTGCATACATAAAAACGCTCGCTATCTTTCGATAACGAGCGTTAATTTTTTCTCTTAAATTATTCAGCCATTACTACAACTGCGTCAGGAGCATTTTTTCTGATGGATTCAATGCCGTTTTTGCAGCCAGCCATTGCTTTGTAGCCTTCGCCGGTAGCGATTACTTGACCGTTGGTAGCTTTCAGACGGAAGCGGAATTCGCCAGCTTTGTCTTTGTAAATTTCAAATTTAGGATGTTTAACAGGCGCATAGCCTTCCACGGTTTGGTCTTGGATACCAGCAACCGGAGCATTTTTCATAACACTTGCAATACCTTTACGGCAAGCATTTTCAGAGGAATAAACTTCGGAAGTAGCGATAACTTCGCCATTGCCAGCTTTCAAATCGAATTTAATACCAGTGTTGGTTTTACGGATAACAAATTTGCCCATAGGGAGCGCCTCCTTTGAAATCAAATGGGTTCTTGAGAATATTTTATTGTATCTTTTTGAAAAAAGCAACAAAATCTACAATTCTAAGTGATTTTTTTAATATGCTCGGCAAAAGCAATGTTTTTATGTTACATTGTTACATTTTTGCGAAGCTAATTTTTAATATGCCTACAAACAAAATACAACATTGCTTGTGCAAAAGAATTACCAATAAATAAAATCACTCTACAGTGTTGATAAGCTTGCCAATTTTTTCTACTTCACAAATAATTGTATCTCCAGATTTTAAGAAGCAGGGAGGCTTCATACCCATGCCAACGCCAGCAGGAGTACCGGTTGCGATAATAGTTCCGGCTTGCAAGGTCATACCTTGGGAAAGCTCTGCGATGGCACCGGCAACAGTTTGCATCATATATTTAGTATTGCTTTCTTGACGAACTTCGCCGTTTACAGTGCAGCTGATGTCAAGGTTTTGCACGTCTGCAATTTCGTCAGCAGTTACAATGCAGGGACCAATGGGAGTAAAGCCGTCCAAGCTTTTGCCCAGGTACCATTGCTTATGACGAGTTTGCAGGTTGCGAGCGCTCACGTCGTTGATGATGGTGTAACCAAAAACGTAATCAAGAGCTTCCTCTTTAGTTACAGCCTTCGCATCTTTTCCGAGAACAACGCCAAGCTCAACCTCGTAGTCTAAGCTATCCACCAAGCCTTCGTAAGCAGGGATAGCTTCGCCAGTTGCAGTTGCCTTGTTCACACGTTTGGAAAAATAAATTGTATAGGGACGTTCACCGCCAAAGGCTTCACTGGAAAAATCGCCAGCTTCTTTAGCGTGAGCATCGTAGTTAATGCCCAAGCAGATTACGTCTTGACGAGGACGCACGATGGGAGCGCACAGCTTCACTTCGTCAAGATTAACTTCTGCACCACTTAAAACGTCTTGGTTGGCAGCAAAGCGTGCCAGTTTTTCTTTATGCTCCGCAGTAATATTGCAGATTAAGTCATTCATATCTGCAAAGTTCAGAGCAGGCACCAGCTTTTGCAAGCGGTTCATTCTGTAAGCAACGTTACCTTCCGCAAAGGCAACTAAAATTTCTTCCTTATTATTGATTTCCGCAGTATAAAAACGCATTGTAAATCCCTCCGCACTAAATTATTTATGGTACGCACCGTCCCACACGATGCTTCTGTAATTTGCTTTATCAGTATCGCCCTCAGTGGAGATGCACAAAATCTTAGACTCTGCGTTCAAGCCAAGCTGCTCTTTGAGCCAAGCAAGGTCTTTATCCTGCAAAACCTCCACCACAAGTCCGAAGCAGGACGCACCACTTTCACCGGAAACAATTGCTTCATCACCGGGCAAGGGGTTGCCTAGCACACGCATACCTTTTGCCGTAACGTAGT
>CALCUU010000079.1 GCA_937906915.1 uncultured Phascolarctobacterium sp.
CCACCGGAAGCGTGCAATAAGAGGAAGCGTTCCGCATCCGGACCGCCTGCGCTCCATACACCAGCTTCAAGATGATTTTCTTGGTGGCTGATGATATGCAGCTTGGCTCCGGTAGCATAGGCTAAAGTACGAGCCACGCCAGTACCTGCTAAAAATGCAGGCATATAGGAATTTTCTAAAGGTCTAGGGTAACCACTGACACCGATGGCTTTAATCTGATAATCTTGGCCAGCCAGCACGCTCTCCATTAAATTAGGAAGATTGCGTGTGTGCTGAAAGACCATTTCAGATTGTTGCAAGCCACAGCGACCGGGCTTCACGTCTAAAATCTTGCGTGCTTCCCCCACCAGTTCCCCTGCTTCATTCAAAACAGCAACGGACGTAGTATAACAGCTGGTATCAATCCCCAGAAAAACTTTCTGCTTCATTTTATCTAACCATTTTGCCAAGCACACCGTTGATGAAGCGCGGAGCTTCTTCACTGCCATACAGCTTAGCAATTTCTACTGCTTCGTTAATGGCAACACCGGGAACAATTTTTTCTTCTGCGTAAAGCATTTCATAAATAGCAATACGCAAAATATTTCTGTCGGTTGCAGGCATTCTTTCTACAGTCCAGTCTACAGCAAATTGGCTCAATTTGTCGTCGATATCTGCAACATTTGCCAGCACGCCGTTCAATACACATTCAGCATAGTTCTTTGCCTTCAAGCAGGACACAACTTTTGCAGAGTGTTCTTCACCTTCATGAATATCTTCTAAACATGCGAACTCATCATGTTCAGCAATAGCGCTCATCAACGCACTATCAGCCTCACATTCGTTAAAATCTATTTGAAACAAGCTTTGTAATACTACTTCTCTAGCTAATCTACGACTCATAATAACCTTCCCCCAATCATTTATCTATGGTAACCAGGCGGCAACAGCCTATCCAGCCACTCTATAAGGTCGTCCTTCTTGTCCAGCTTGTTGCCTATAAAGAAGCCACTGCTCAGACAAATAATCAAGAACATTGTCTTGAAAAAACCTAACCATAAAAACGTTACCCCAATGCCCAAACCAACAAGGGAGCAAAGTAAACGTCCACGATAATTGTTCCAAATATCTGCAAGAATTTCGCCGAACATTTTTCTCCCTCCTATTCTTCTTTAGCTTTGATTTGTTTGAAGTAAACTTCTATTTCCTTAACCTCAATACCGGTCATCTTCTTAATGCTCTCTTTTACGTTAGCTTTAATCTCACCGGTGGCTTCAGGAATATTTATACCAGGCTCAATGGAAGCATTGATGCGCACATTGATGCTTTCATCTTCAAGCTTAGCAATAACCTTAACATTATAGATACCGTAAATTTCTTGGGACAATGCGGAAATATATTCTTCCAACGCTCTTTTGCCAATGTGAATACTACCGGAAGGACTTTCGCTTAATTGCATGCTATGACCACTACCAATACCAAGACCCGCAAACAAAAGGCGTAAGCTTACCAAAAGCATAATCACGCCACCCACTGCGTAAATCCAGTTACCGGGAATACTACCAATAAATTCGGTAATTCTGCGTTGAGAGAATACGTCCAAACTACACAGAGTAACAAGCACTGCTACCACTGCCATTAAAAAAGTGTATAAAGTTAAAATTATTCTATCGGGGATTCCCATAATGCTTAGTCCTCCTCAAAAAATTGTTTTTGTCTAGCTTCAGCCTCTGCCTCAACCTCTGCTTCGTTAAACAGCGGTTCAGGAGCAAATAGGCCTGCTTCTGCAATAGCTTGGGCTTCGCGCTCCAATGCAGATTTATCACGCTTGGCTACACCTTGTACGTGTACATCTATGAACTGGACCTCATAGCCAGTCATTGTCTCGATAGCTTCCTTAACCTTTTCTTGAATTTCTAAGGCAACCTCCGGAATACAGCTACCATACTCAATGATGACGTAGATGTTGGCAATAACGGATTTACCATCAAAACTTAGGCGCACGCCTTTAGAAACAGATTCCTTACCCAAAAGCTCATTGATGCCGTCAATTCTACGACCAGCCATACGCAGAACACCTGGCACCTCTTGGGCAGCAAGGTTAGCTACAATGGAGATTACCTCCGTAGCTACGCGTATATCGCCGTACTCTTCAGGCTGTTCTTCTATTTCGTTAACAGCAGAATTTTTATTCAGCAATTTATTTTCTTCGTCCATTAGGGCACCTCCTGTGCATTAATGAAAACAGAACATAGTTATCCATTCTTTATCAGTATATCATTATAGCACACTTTATTGGTTACCGCCACGGTTCTATACACGTCCCTGTATATTTATTGCATAAAATTTTCAATTAAGACACAAAAATAAGGCTCCCACCCATTTCGAGTGAGAGCCTTTTGTTTTATTGCAATTAAGCGCGAGAAATATAGTCGCCAGTACGAGTATCGATTGCGAGAACG